>NZ_JAAUWS010000038.1:0-22003 GCF_014694465.1 Vibrio sp. S11_S32
AAGAAGATGTTGAAGAATATATCCGGTATTACAACCATGAAAGGTTGCATACTACGCTTGGTGATTTAACGCCAATCGACTATGAAAAATTACAAAGTCAGGTGTCCTATTGGGCTTGACCAGAATACTAAAAAGTTGTCTTTTGGTTTGGTCAACCATACTAAAATACCTGAAAATTAATGACACGAAAGCGATTGGGAGCCAATTACTTACCTGTAAATTAACCGTCAAGACAATAATATTTAAAGTGAGATGGATTTTATTTGATAAAAATCAACAGAAGTTAAGTTTATATTAACAGGGTGTGCTCTATTTTATTTTTTGTGAACTTTATCTTGTTTTTAAAATGATATTAAAATAAATTAAATAATAATTGTGAATGCATCATCCAGTATTTATTCTATGATGAATGGGTGGTTAATATTAACTTAAAACAATATGTTTCTTTAAATGTTTATGATGAAATATTGAGCTTCGAACGTTCTTCTCTTGGAGTTAATTGGTAATAGGTTTTATAGGCAGAAGAGAAATGCGGACCGCTAGAAAAGCCACATTTTAATCCAATTTGAACAATAGAGGTTGAAGTGGTTTGCAGTAAATGCTTAGCGTGTTTTAGACGAACTTGCATGTAATGACGCGCCGGCATGCTATCGAGATGGCGTTTAAATAATCGCTCTAACTGACGACGAGAAATATACACTTGGTTGGCAATATCATCGGTGGTTAATGGTGTTTCGATATGACTTTCCATTAACGCTATTGCTGCACTGAGTTTTGCATCAATAGTGGAGGTCATAAGAGGCGTGCGCTGCTTTTCTTCGCCATTTCGCAAGCCTTTCATACACAGTAATTCGGTTAATTGTTGGATCAACTCATCTTCTTCGAACGGTTGTAAATAGTGTAATACGCAATCGAGTAGCGCGGTTTGCCCAGCGCAACTGCTAAGGTGTGGGCCGAATTGAAATAATTGATCCGTTAATGCCGCGTTTGGATATTTTTCTTTTAGATCATCGAGTAATGACCAATGGGCCACCAAGGTTTGGGCGCTGATAGGCGGCTGATCATGGTCTGGCTGCTTGTTGGTGAATTTACCATTTGCTTCAATGCCGCTATCAAATATCCAATACAACCCCGCATGGACACTGAGTATTGGGGTGTTATGTTGATAATAATATTGCAGTGTATGTTTAACCGAAAAAGAGATGGGTTGCTGGGGGGCTTGTTCTGCTAACACGATCAATAAATCAAACTCTTGTAGAGTCGTTAAAACAGAATGATCTAACAGCGTGAGTTGATATTTATCTTGCTCTAATAATTGATTTGCCAAGATAAAAGGTTCGCGCAATAAGCCTTCGCTCAAGGGGGAGCAACCTTGAGGGGTAAACACGCCGATATTTACGCTTGGTAAAATCATTATGCGCAACTTCGGATCATTGCTTGGGACATATAAACGGCTTCCTTGCGTTAATTATGTTGTTTTTTATCGTTGTGAGTGAGCTTTATTAATCCAATGCGCTTGTAATCTATCGAGACTTAGTTTTAAGGTGCTCTTAATCAAGAGAACCTTTAATCAATAGATTACTAATTTGACTAAAAGGCATGGGTTTGTATAAAAAGTAGCCTTGTAATAAGGACACATTTTGCGATGTTAAATACTCCATTTGTTCTTGAGTCTCAACCCCTTCAGCTACGATTTTAACGTTCAGCTGGTGGGCAAGATTGATAATACTGTTCAGTACCGGCGCATTAACCGATTCCACCCCAATGGTATTGATAAAGCAACGATCAATTTTTAAATAATCAAACTTAATATCTTGCAGTATAGACAATGAGGTATAACCGGTACCAAAGTCATCGATAAATACTTCAATTCCTAATGCGCGAATATCATTTAAAATCGCTCGACCTTGTTGATTGAGTAGTTGTCGTTCGGTGATTTCGATGCCGAGTGTGAGATTGTGAGCTTGGTATTGTTTTACCCAACGGCTTAGCTTACTCATGCAGTCGGAGGTAAGTAAATACGATGGTGGAACATTAATACCAATATGCATAGGTTGGCTGAGGTTCGAATCTTTCCACTCTAATAAGGCTTTATCAAACACAAAATCTGTGATGATATTGATGAAATTATGCTGCTCTGCTAATGGAATAAAAATATCAGGCGGAATATTGCCGTATGCAGGTTTTTTCCACCGAATCAGCGCCTCTACTCCTGATAACTGCTTATTGTCTGATGCAATAAGGGGTTGATAATGCAAATAAAGCTCATTATTTTTCATCCCTCTTTTAAGATCTTCAATTAATGAACCTCGATTATTAAACCAATGTTGGATCAGAAAGATAATTAAAGAAATCAATAATGAAACCGGAATAATGCTGATGTAGTAAATGGCAAAAATGTCGTGTTTGAATGTGTCACTAGGCGCAATGGTCACCTTGATCGCCAAATAGTTGGAAGAAGCAGAAACCGCATAAGGTAAATCTTCGACATGATTGCCTTTCGGGTAGGTCACTTTGTTGACGGTGAGCTGTGAATTTTGGATACGGTCATCCGATTTGAGTCCAAGGCGAACATCAATATAACGCTGATCAACCACGGAGATCGCGGCGCGACGCGGATTATTCTTATCAGCATCAACCACAATCAGACTGCGAACGCGGCTGTTCTCATAAGGGAAATCGAATAAATATTCACCTGTTTGTAGGTTCTTATTAGGAAATAGTGAAGCAAAAGACTCGTATTCTTTATAGCCTCGCTTGGATGAGCAGACAATTTTGCCATTTTCAGATATCAACATCTCACGTAAAAAAGCTTTAAATAAAAGGTCTTTCTGAATCTGTTGGCAGTTTTGCGCACCGTAAAGGGCTTGTTTATTTTCATCTCTTAATTCATCCACCACTTCTTCAAGTTGAGGCACATACGATTGAGCTAAGGTATTGAGTTGGTGGTTAAGTTTGATATTGCTTAAATGAAAGCAAGCAAGCATGACGAAAGGCAATGGGATGAAAAGAATGATAAATGCTTTCTTGGTAAGCATTTTTTTAAAATTGGAAAAATTATTAGGCATGGAGTCTCATTTAATAATGGTGAGGCGCAATGATAATGACGAAACATATAGTAAATGATTAAAGAGTTGAAGAAAATAACAGATTTGAGACCAGGTTAACATATTGAAAGTTAATCCTTTTTAATAGTGTTTGCTAGGGTGGTTAACGTGATCAATACCTCACTTTCAATATGGAATTAGATGTAACTATTTGTGTAGTGTATACAAAATGTCTAAATCGTCACATTAAATAATACAATATCACTTTATCCTTAATCTCAAATATTCAATAAATAAATAGAGGTTACGGACGATGAAAAAACTCTTTTTAGGTCTAGCGGTTGCAAGCTTATTGGCAGGTTGTGCATCAACGGATGACTCTTCAAATATGCAATCTACGGCTGCCACGACTTCGATGGGAGCGGCAACAGTAACGGATGGCCAATTAACCAAATTTAGAGCCACCAGCGGTAAAAGTGATGCGTGGGTGAAACATGCAGATAAAAACAATGGTAAAGGCGATGTAGGCAGTTCAAAAGATACCGCGTTTGATGCTGAAGGTTCGGCTCGAATTCGCTTTATGGCAGCCGGAGATGATTTCTCTGCCACACCTGGTTTAAGCCAAGTGATCACCAATATTCAACCTAACACTGATTACACTTTATCGATGTATTACTACGATAAAAAAGGTGCTTACTCGCCAAGTGAATTAGAGTTAGGTGTGAAAAAAGTGAGTGGTGAATCGCTTGCAGGTTCAACCATTGAAAGCAAAGAAGTTCACGCCAAAGATTTAAACAACAGCCCTCGTGGTGAAGTGAAAACAGGTTTCCGTCAAACGACCCTTGATTTTTACTTTGGCAGCAATACTTCCGTCGAAATCTACGCTTTAATGCACATTATAGATGCAGATAAAATTGATAAAGATGGTGACATTGGTAAGCAAACAGAAGTTCGTATTGATGAATTCTCGCTAACTAAAAAGTAAACTAAGCGAAAAATGTAATTACAGTACGGTTTAGCGAAACATAAAATCCCTGCAAATGGCGAGCTTGATAGCCATTGTGGGGATTTTTTCTTTTCATCTTTCATCGTGGCAATGATCGTTTTATTATATCTTGAATTTCAGTTTTAAGTATTAAGCGGTAGTCTTTAGGAGGCATAAAATGTCAGACAATCAATTTGAGCAAGAATTTAGCGATGAAAAGTTTTGGGACAAGACCAAAACCTTGCTAAGGCCGCTGGCGAAAACGTATTAGGCACCGCGTTAAAATTGTATTATTCTGCGCAAGATCCAAGCACTCCTATTTGGGCCAAAAGTGCAATTTATGGCGCATTAGGTTATTTTATTTCACCCATTGATGCCATTCCAGATATCACGCCTTTTGTCGGGTATTCTGATGATCTCGGGGTTTTAGTTGCGGCAACCGCTGCAGTGGTCGCGTATATTAAGCAAGAACATAGCGATAAAGCTGAAAATAAACTGAAACAATGGTTTGGTGAGTGTGAGTCTAAAACAGAACCCAATCCGAATGACCATCAATGAGAAAACTATATTAACAATATCTCTCATAATATCTGATTTTTAACATTATTTTTTAGGTCTATCACATGAATAAAGCAAGCATCTCTGGCTCTATCGCCTCTTTTTTAGGTTTACTCGGTCTGATTTATTTTTTGGTGTCAGATGCAAAATTCCCACTAGAACAATGGCCAAATGAAGCGTTTCAAAGTTTGGTGTTTGTTATTGTTTTAAGCTTTCATGTCTCACCCTCGGTCGCTTATTTTGTTTCTGCTGTATTTGTTGTGAGCGTGTTGGTGGTGTGTTTTGCTATTGGGCATAAACTGGCTCGTTGTATATGGGAAGATAAAGCCGCCGAGTTATCTAAATAGGAAGTTGGTTCCGCCAATCATTAAACCTCATGAGAGATTGATACCGCGATGCGTTTAGATAAGTTTATTTGTAAAAGTACCAATCTCTCTCGCACCCAAGCGATAGAACAGATCCATAGCGGTTCTGTCAGCGTAAACAGTGTCATTATTCAAGATGAAGCCACACAGGTGCACCAAAATAACACCGTCACTTTAAATGGCGAGGCACTGCAAGCGCGTCCTTTTCGCTATATTCTATTACATAAACCTGCCAATACCATTTGTTCGAATGTCGATGAAGTGTATCCCTCTTTATTTCATTATCTTGATGTTGATAACGTTTCAGAATTGCATATCGCAGGCCGTTTGGATGCCGACACCACCGGCATGGTGCTGATCACCGATGACGGACGTTGGTCTTATAACATCACCACCCCAACCAATTTATGTGCCAAAGTGTACCGAGTTGGGTTATCGCGTCCGATTGCAGAGACTAGTGTTGAAAGGTTTAAACAAGGTATTCAATTGCAAGGGGAGGCGCAATTAACTCACCCAGCGCAATTGAGCATTATTACGCCTAATGAGGTATTACTTAGTATCACCCAAGGTAAATTTCATCAGGTGAAGCGAATGTTTGCTGCGGTGGGAAATCGAGTGGTATCACTGCATCGTGAAGCTATCGGCGGAGTGCATTTAGATGTTGATGTGGAACAATGGCGATATTTAAGTGAGTCAGAAGTTCAACAGTTAAGTCACTAATTTGGGTTAGAAACTGGCTCTTACTTGGTATTGGTTTTGCTGCTAAAGTTTTGTATTCTGGAAATCAACACGTCATGGAGAGAAAGACAATGAGCAAATGTGGACAATGCCGACAATTTACCCGCACCCCCGATAATCAAAAAGACTTATGTGGCGCGTGGGAACAACCTACCATCGCAACCCGCGCCGCTTGTGATTTCTTCATTCCTAAAAAAGCGCCACGAGAAACGCAAAGTCACACTGAAAAATAACAATACTGCATCTGTTTAATTGAAACTTGACTGCACGGCTTGGTAAGCCTTAAGGATATGCTCAACCTCGTGATTTTGGCCTTGTTGAATACGCTGATAATGAGTTAATGTTTTGTTTAAATAAGCACTCACCACTTCAGTTTGTTGTAGGGTTGTCGCATGCCAAATATCTTCTCCTACCGCGCTAATCTTATTGCTATTGCTATTGCTATTGCCTTGGTTCTTGTTTGATGAAACCAACAACACCTCATAAAAGCGTTTGTTTTCTTCGACTAATATTTCGCGTTGTAAACTGAAATCAAGCGAGATGAGGTGTTGGCGTAAAGCAAATTGATGATGAACCGGGCACAATAAAAAATCGAGTTCTAATTGTGGGTGTTTTTGACAAATCGATGAAATAAAACCCTTCATTAAATCGCCTCCCACACCGGCTATGATCACTAAATGCTTACCTTGATATTGCGCTAAAGGCAGTTTTGCGACATCCAAACAATGAGTTTGCCAAGTTGAAAGTGAATTAGCATAAAATCGTTGTAGCTTGTCGTCTAACTCGGCCATTAATTCAGGCACAATATCGACAAAATGAACATGCTCGGCCGCTTGTCTTGATAATAACGCCGCCCCTAAAAAACCGTGATCACAACAGCAATCCCATATATGGGTGTAATCATTGGTGACCATGTGTTCAATCTGTTTTAAACGTTTATTAAGCTTCAAGTCGGTTTCCTAAGTATGTGTCAAACTTTCCAATGAATTACGGCGATATATTTTGCAGCGCATGGTATTTTTAATAGAGATATAGGTATTATACGGGTAATTTAGTTTAACAATCATAAGGATTTGCCATGAATGTTGATAAAGCAAAAAAACGCATTGCCAAGCAGGTTAAAAAAGGGTTTAAAGGCTACCCACAAATCGCCATTGCCTATTTTGGCGACACACCAGAGTGTGCCACCGAAGTCGCGGTACAATTCACCTTAGAAGAGGGGGCACAAGTTCAAGAAGAGCGCTTTGCCAGCCCAACCGATGCACGAGAAAGTGAAGTGATCCAATCGGCATTAGTTAAAATCATCGAACGAGCGAATGCAAATTCTGTCATAGAAGTGGAAGGTGTGGCGCTGCGTGCTTAAATTGATAAACCGCTGAACGTTAACTTTAAATTATTGCAATAAAGTCTTCTGAAAAATAGAGTACGGAGTGAATGTGAAATATAAATCGTTATCTTTAATATTGACTGCCGTATCGATGTTTTCATTCAATGCTTATTCATGGGGCAGTTTACAATCTCAAAAGGTCGATGGCTTCAGTCGTTATTGTCATTATAGTGATGGCGGAGTAGAGACAGTAAAAAGCAGCGAGTTATGCCCAATAACCAATCAATCGACCTCGCAAAATAATGGATCTCCTACCATTAATATCAAAAACAACAACGGTGGTTTTGGTAGCTTATCCAGTCAAAAAATCAATGGCTTTAACCGCTACTGTAAATACACCGATGGCACCGTTCTCACCGTTGGTAGTACCGATTTATGCCCGATCACCAGCCAGTGATCGGCACCCACACTTAATCCATTATCCATAACAATCCTACCTTTTAATCTTCAATACGTTATCTTCATAGTACAAATAAAAACACCGTTCAATATCATGGTTTCTTGGTTTTCATTTTTAAATGATAAAAGCGAAGGTTTATCATTTTTAATATATAAAACTATCTTTTTCAATGGTTTAACTTCGGGTGTGTGTGTTTGAAAGCATATTTTAGTTTGAAAATGATAAATTTCCACCGTACCATTATGAATGGCGTTTTTAATTGTGTGAAGAACATGTATATTGCGTCCAGTGGTTGATTTTTGACCAGTGAGTTCTTGGGTGGCTTGATATTGTTCGAGTCCAAAAAATAAGCTATTTACAATAGTATTGGTATGCAGGAAATCTGTTGTATATATAGATTTTAAAACTCAATATTTTGAGTTACGAGAAGATAGGAACATAATATGAATAAACTATATAAAGTCACTTTAATTGCGCTAATGGGACTAGTTTTATCGGCGTGTAATGCAGAAGATACCGAAGATGCTATTCATGATCTAAAAAAGGCATCATCAGAAATCAATATTGCAAGAGATGCTGTTGCTGTATTAGGTGATGCAGGTGGTCAATATCAAGAGGATGTGGCTTTGTTGCAATACTCAACCTAGGTGGTCTTTTGATACAGTTAGGCGACTCGGTAGCTATTGGGCATTCCGAGGTGAGTGAAACGATTTAAAATGGAACAACCGATGAGCATTTCCTGCCGTTGATTGGTTAACTTTCTACTGTGTAATTGGTTGCCGATGATCTTCTTATAACGTTGCATGGCCGTTTCTGAAATATTCCTTTTTCCATATTGCCGTACCCTCTGCCAATCAATAATACCAAGAGGATGATGGTCGTCATCCGCTAACGTATTGCCCTTCGGCGGTATAACAATATCAGCATTTGGAAAATGGGCTTCTAATGTCTGGTACACTGCATTGGTATCATACATTTTGTCGGCACTTATCAGCTCAACATCCGTAACGATAGACTGACATAACGACTCGAAAACCTGATCATCCATTGTATTTTTGTCAGTCAATACGGCGCTTTGGATCAGGTGGTTACTATCAAGCAAAAAATGTGCTTTTCTCCAGCTACGCTTGGCATTAACCTTATGTTTTTCCTGGTGCTACTCGTCCTTACCAAACCTTTTCAGCCCTGTAGAATCAATGGCGATAGCGACAATGTTGGTATCGGGTTTATCGTTCTTTTTAAATCGTGGTATTGTAAAATCAAGCTGACTGAGTCGTTTTGACTGTAAGGTATAATCTGGACATTGAAGGTGCTTCATGCCCAACATATCTAGTAAATTTTCGATGAACCCCTGCGCTTGGCGCAGGGGTAATTTAAACACCATTCTCAGATAATGACAGGCTTCAATCGTACTGTCAGGATATTTTTCCGTCGAGCCCGTACCATCGTAGGTTCGCTCTTCATGCTGCCAAGTTTTGAGGATCTCATCGGACAACCAGACATCAATTCGTCCTCGGTTTTTGAGGGCCTGATTGTAGTCTGAATGATTGGTCAGCCGATAAGTATGCTTCTTAAAATGATGACGTTTAGAGTTGTTATGTTTGTAAGGCATTTATTAATAAGCTAACCTAAGTGAACGGTTAACGATGATAAATGATATTCATGAGAATAGGAAAAAACGAAGGTTATTTGAGCACTGCAACAAAGCCCCGAAGTATTAAAGGGGTACTTTAACCAATTGGAGTAGGTAGCACCTTCCTACCTTCAGGTAGGTGAGAGAAGCTGTAGCGGATAGCTAATCCTTATTGGCTACAGACTCTCAAACTATGGACTTTCTCGCTGTTATTGCAACATGAAGATTTCTTAAAGTGTTGCCCCAAAAAGCGCCGATACTGAACCCAGATAACACACAAAAAATAACGACAAAAGACGCAGATTTAACAATTTGGGGATCTACTGCAACAAAAACAGAAAAAACATAATGCGAAATGAAAGCAAAGAGTATCAGTAACAAAGAAATAGGTTGCCCCGGCAATATAACCATCATCGTATCAGGATTATATTTTGCTTGATTAATAAACCTCCTATTAACGAATAGGAGGCCTAATACGCCTAACGTAAAAGATCCGATAACGAGTGTTAAGGTCAAGCTAGTCAACGTTAGGGTTGTGATGATTTCATAAACACCCCATATGAAAAAAATCATGGGTATGATCAATAACCTCCTAACAGACACTTCTCTTGGTTTTAATGAAGTAATTCCACGACGTACTAAATAAGCCAAAAGAATCCATACCCAAACAGGTGTATTCTTAATTATTTCAATCAACATCCCTAGTCTCCTTACGAGCAAAATGCTCGACAATCCAATATCACATCGTATCTAACGAGGTAATAAGCTCCCTGATTTCGGCATTATTTAAAACAAGTGTATATTTTTTTGCTTCAATACAACCTAAAACCACAACTATTGCTCTAGTGCGTGTTTTGGGGTCACTCCACCAATTAAATAAGGTACTACGTCCAAAGCCACTCATTGCGACAACATCGCCAATTTTGATGTTTTTCTTTTTAGCAAACTCATTAAGTGTCATGCCAGAGTCCCTAATGTAGATTATAATTAAATAATAGTCCAAAATAAAGACTATTTTCAAGCGCCAACTTTCCAGTTTGGCTTAACATCCCTACTCCTTGGTGGTCGGTTATTCTGAGAATCTAGGTATTGATATTGACTCAAACGGGAATGCTGCCTTGTCTAAAAATAAGGCTGCTCATATTTATATAAAAATTGATGTAAATAGTGATAATGCAAATACCCGTCATGAAAAAACGGCACAATTTTTAGCAACACGTGTTGGTAATGAGATTCAGATAGTGCCATATATCTATGCAATTGCCATTACTGATGACATTACTACATTGTGGTCATCGGGTGATATTAAAAAGATGGATGATGAGTATATTAAAACTTATCCATTATAATGCTTAAAAACGCAAAGTTGTAAAATATTAGCCTCTCAGCACGAGAGGCTTTTTGATAAATTTCGGATGTGGATGGATCATTATTACAAGCTTTTTTCTAAATCATGATTATCTTGCTTCACACGACTCCCCAACAAAACCAGCACCATACTCACGGTGATGGCTAAATAAAAAATGCCGAGATCATTTTGGCTGCTGACATAGTTGCGGACTAAAAATCCACCACCGAAACCGGCGACACACATTTGAATCGAGCCAGATAAAGCGGAGACTGCGCCAACGCGATTAGGGTGAGGTTCTAATAGCATCGACATTGATAACGGAAAAGTCATGCCTTGAGCAATGGTTAAAATAGTAAATGCGGTAATTAAATGTCCAACCGAAAGCGGAGTGAGTAATAGCCATAAACCGGCGATTGCCATCACGGTAAATGCTAAACATAAAATCTGGCTAGGTTGAAAATAATGATTTAAGCGATTAACAGTAACACTGCCAATTAATAACCCCGCCGATGGGATGATCATTGCTTGTCCATATTGTGAGGCGGTCATGCCTAATTCATTTTGCAATAAAAAAGGCAATACCGACAACGACACCACCGCGCCTAAGTAGCTGATCCAATTGTAACTGGCACTGGTAAGAACTTGTTTATTGGTGATCAGTTCACGATAAGCGAGTAATACTTTTCTGACATTAAATCGACTTTTCGCGTAAGGCAAGGTTTCCGGCAATACCATCCACCCCAGAGCAACAATCGCGAGTAAGTAAATCAAAACCGCCATAAATACACTTTGCCAACCAAAGTGAAAGGCTACCCAGCCGCCAAATACTGGCGAAATAATCGGTAAAATAGATGCGGTGATCGACAAATAAGACAGCGCTTTGGTGAGGTTGAAGCCATCGTAACTGTCACGCAAGACGCTACGCCCCAACACAGAGGCACTCCCAGCGCCTAAGCCTTGTAATAACCGTCCCATTAATAGCGCATCAAAACTGTTGGCGAACAACACACAAATTAATGTGCCAATTAAATACACCCCTTGTCCGATCAAAAATACCGGACGACGGCCAATCGCATCCGATAATGGCCCATAGAACAGTTGCGATAATCCAAAAGCGAGTAAGAACATCGTCACAATAGATTGAACCTGCGCTTGGGATACCGCAAGATCTTGGCTGATCAGCGGTAAAGAAGGCAAGTAAATGCTCACCCCCACCTGACCTGTGGCAATGATCATCATCGCAAGTAAGAGGGGTGTTTTTTTAAAGGCGTTAACCGCACTGGTGGTGGTTTCTGTTTTCATGGATTTAGTGTACTTTGAAGAATAGCAATTGATAATAGCTTCAATAGGAAAGAGATTAAGTCCTTAAAGGAAAGAGTGGGGTGCGAATGGATTGGATAGAATCGGTAAGAACGTATATCAAAGTAGTAGAAGAGGGCAGCTTTAATCAGGCGGCAAGGCGATTAAATACCACCAGTTCGGCGGTGAGTAAGCGGATCCATTTTTTAGAACAACGCATTGGGGTGCAACTATTAAAGCGTACTACCCGTTCGTTGAGCCAAACCGAAGCCGGCGCGATGTTTTATCAACGCGGTAAAACTCAGTTAGAGCAATGGCAATCGCTGGTGGACGAAACTCGCTCGGTCAACCAAACTCCCACCGGATTATTAAGAGTGGGCACCACTTTGGCGTTAGGCTCTAAATTCTTTATGCGTTATGTTGATGATTTTTTGCGCCAGTATCCACACATTAAAGTGCAGCTTATTACCACCATGCCTGGGCAATTACCTGAACTCAGTTTTGATATTTTTATTGGTCGAGAAATTGAAAAATTAGATACGTTGAGTTTTCGTGCGGCGCCTTTAGTGGATTATCAATCGGGCTTTTATGCCGCGCCAAGCTATCTGAAAGAGCATGGAGAACCACAGACTATTGATGATTTAGAACATCACAATATGCTGGTGTGGGGCGAAAAAGTGACTCGAGAGGTCAGGTTAACCTCTCCTGCGAAGCGTACTCGCAAAGTGACATTAAGCGGTAATTTTTCCACCACCAACCCCGAGGCTTTATTTCACAGCGCCAAACGTGGCATGGGGATCATTTTATCCAATCAAGTGATGTTACAAGAAGAAATTCAGCGTGGTGAGTTGATGCGTATTTTGTCCGATGTGACTTCAGAACATACGCGGGTGTATGCGTATTACCCTAAATTGGATTATGCGCACACCCGAACTCAGTTATTTGTCGATTACTTTAAACAGCGTTTAGAAAGTGAAAAAGGGGTGGTTAAATTATAATGCTTACGCATGCAGTATGGTTTGCAACTCAGAGAGTGACGTCACGCTGTAATGCGGTTTGATACTCTCGACCGGCTCTGCGCCGTGATGGTTGAGCCAGCAGGTTTCAATACCAAAGTTAAGACCGCCTAAAATATCGGAATGTAAATTATCGCCTACTATTAATACGCGTGATTTCTCAGGGTTGCCAATGCGTTTAAATGCGTGCGCAAAAATGCCCTGATCGGGTTTAGCCACACCCACTTCTTCTGAAATAATCACATGCTTTATGTATTGGTCCATGCCGGTGCGTTGTAAGCGAATGGTTTGCAGTTCGGTAAAGCCATTGGTGATTATCCCAACTTGCGCTTTACCCACTAACGATGCCATTAATTCTTGTGCGCCGGGCAATAAGGTGCAGATGTCTGCCATTGCTTGTAAGAAGGAAGAATTAAGATCGGCAGTGGTGGTGCCCAGTTTTTGTGCCCAAGCGTTAAATCGAGTGTGCTTTAATTGTGCGGCGGTAATATCGCCATTTTGATAATCGATCCACAATGGTTTATTGACCTGTTGATAGGTTTCGAAATCTTGCGCGGTAAAATTGACACCTTTACGGGCAAACATTAATTGAATGCCTTTGAATGAGTCAAAGTGAAAAAGCGTTTCGTCGGCGTCAAATAAAATCCAATCGTACTTCATGGTTATCTCGATTTTGATTAAATGTATAATATCAATCGTAGTAACTATCTGATCATCTAATTACTTTGATCGGTATAAAAGGGAGTTTAACGGCTTGGTGTTTCTTGATGATGATCGATATTGCCGACTTCCAATAGCGGCGCCACATTTAAATGTTCAGCATTCATCATGGAAGAGATACGTTGTACCGATGATACCAATAAGGACTGTTCCCATTCTTCTAGATTTTGGAAGCGATCAATAAAGTGATCTTGCAGTGGCAGTGGGGCTTTTTCGAGTAAAATCGCGCCTTCTTCGGTCAGATAAGCGTGTACCTTACGTTTGTCTAGCTGGCTACGTTTACGCTCGACCAAGCCACGTTTTTCGATGCGATCGATAATGGTGGTGGCGGTGGCTTGACTCATATTGGTGTTATTAGATAACTGGCGAATCGTTACCTCACCACAATCACGAATTGAGCGCATTAAAAGCAACTGAGGACCGGTTAATCCGAGCTCTTTATTGAGTTTTCTGGAATGTAAATCGACGGCGCGAATGATCTGGCGGATAGCCACCAAAACTTCTTCATGTTTGTTCATCGGATGTCCTTCTATTTTAGGAGGAGGAAAGTACCTTATCTATGGTTATTCGCAAAGGAAAATGTACAAGCTTTGGTAAAAAACTTGAAGAGGGTATTAAATTTGAGAGCGTTGAAAAACTGCCAGCAATTACTGGCAGTCAATATGCTTATACTATTTGGCCGCCGCTTTTGCTTGTTCAATCCAAGCATTAAATTGCTTCTGGTGCGCTTTGATCCAACCGTTAGCATGGGCTTCGATATCAGCCGGTTTGTTTTGACCGTTTTGCATCATCAGGTTTTCGGCACTGACATCGTTAATGTTCAGTTTCATGATGGCAAACAGTTTTGCCGCTGCAGGGTTTTGTTCCGCAAAGGCTTTATTGGCAACAATGCGCATGCTGTTCATTTGGAAACCGTAGTTTTTACCATTTGGCAATGTGGTATCGATATCACCACGATCACCTGGTAGTGATGAGTGAGGCACTTCTAACCAAACGACATCTTTTCCTGGGACGAGCACACCACTTACCCAATATGGTGTCCATGTGTAATACAAGATCGACTCACCATTTTGATAACGCGCAATGGTATCGGCAATAATGGCGGCGTAGTTCCCTTGGTTGTTATCGATAGTGGCTTCTAAACCAAAATCTTTCATTTGGTGATTAACCACAGACTCACAACCCCAACCTGGATTACAACCGGTTAAGTCAGCTTTGCCGTTGTCGTTGGTATCAAACAATTTGGCCAGTTTTGGGTCTTTTAATTGAGCAATATTGGTGATGTTGTATTTATCAGCCGTTTTCTTATCAATTAAGTAACCTTGCGCAGCGCCTGTAATGTATTGACCTTGACGGTAATATTTGTCGTCACCACCGGCTTGAACATATTTGTCGCTGTGTAGTGGATCCCAGTTAACCGCCAAATATGTAGCATCGCCGTTAGCAATTGAGGTGTAACCAACGTTGTAATCCACTTCTTTGGTTGGTTCAACAGTGTAGCCGAGCGCTTCCATTGCTTTATTGACGATTAGGGTTTGGAAGGTTTCTTCAGCAACAGTGGATTGAATAGGCTGAACGGTCACGCCTTTACCCGGCAGATCGGCCGCTTGGGCTGTAAAGGCAACAGTTGAAGCTAAAATTGTGCTAGCAAGTAAGGTTTTCATCCGTGTGTTTTTCATTATATGTCCTTGTTTATTGGTGGCTTTATTTTGTGCCTGTATTGGTGGTATTTCTGTGTTACGAGTTAGCCGTGTTGTTTTTCTTAATCAATTTGTATATTAAAGATGCAGGGCCTGTTTCATACCAACGAGTCTTTTTATCACGTGCCGCAACCCCTATAGTTTGGGTTAAGCGATCCAGTAAGATGGCCAGTATCACGATGCCTAAACCACCGACAGCAGCAAGACCCATATCTAAACGACCAATACCACGTAATACCATTTGACCTAAACCGCCTACTGCAATCATTGAGGCAATCACCACCATTGAAAGCGACAGCATTAAGGTTTGGTTCACACCTGCCATAATGGTTGGAGTCGCCAGTGGTAATTGAATGCGATACAGCATCTGCTTTGGACTTGCGCCAAAAGAATGACCGGCTTCGATAAGCTCTTCTGGTACTTGTTGAATACCTAAAATCGTCAAACGGACAATCGGCGGTAGGGCGAAGATAATCGTCACCACCACGCCGGGAACGTTACCGATACCAAACAACATTACGATCGGCACTAAGTACACGAAAGCCGGTGTGGTTTGCATTGCATCGAGGATAGGACGAATAATTTTGCCGGCGGTTTCGTTTCGCGCCAGCCAAATTCCGAGTGGTAATCCTATCAACAGACAGAAAAAGACCGAGGTGAGCACTAATGCTAACGTGACCATTGCCTCTGACCATGCGCCAATTAAACCAATCACGGCTAAAGAAATTAGGGTCGATATACCCATTTTTCTGCCCGCGAGTTGCCATGCGATAAGCGTTAAAATGGCAATCATTAGGATCGATGGTGTCGACACTAAAGCGGTTTGAAATGAGGTTAAAATAAAATCAATGGGCACACGTATGGCTTGGAATACAGGGCGTCCGTGCATCACCATCCAATTTAGTGAGGTTTCAACCCAGTGATCAAATGGGATCACCGCATCTTTAAACGGGTGTGACCAATCAATACCTTGTTGGACATGTTCGGTTGGGGCGCTATTTAACCAAGAACTGGCGCTATCGGCAGAACTGGCGGTCGACCAAGGATCGGCGCTTGCTGCTGTCGTGCTACTGGTTGCCCATGGATCTGCCGCCGCCGCTTGGCTCACGGTTTCCGTTGCGATTGCTTCGGTTGTCATAATAATTACTCTCTATCTAATGTTTGCAGCAGACGGGTTTTAGTAATAACCCCATGATATTGACCTTTTTCATCCACCACTGGGACGGCATAAGGTACATCGGCTACTTGGCTGATAAGCTCGCTGACAGGGGTGTCGGCATCCAAAGACAAGGTATCGCTAAGCAATGCAGAGCTTAATGTGCGGCCTTCTTTTTTGGCGAGCGTGAGAGAATCTATGGAAACTATGCCAGCATAGACATTGGCTTTGTCGGTCACAATGCCGTAATCACGGTCATGATCCGATAAAATTTGTAGCGCAGCTGCTGGTCCATCGGTTTCGCCTTTTTTAAATACGGCTGCTGGTTTTTTACGCGCAATATCTTTGGCGCAATAGACCGATGCTACATTTACACCACTAAAGAATGATTCGACATAATCGTTGGCTGGATTTTGCAATATTTCATCCGGCGTACCGACTTGAACCACCACGCCATCTTGCATAATTGCAATTCGATCACCAATGCGCATGGCTTCATCTAAATCGTGCGAGATAAAAACAATGGTGCGACGATCGTCATTTTGAAGGCGAATTAATTCATCCTGCATTTCAGTTCTAATCAGTGGATCGAGAGCGGAGAAAGCTTCATCCATTAATAGAATATCTGGGTCGGTGGCTAATGCACGAGCAAGGCCCACACGTTGCTTCATCCCGCCAGATAATTCATCTGGGTAAGACTCACTTTGATTTTCAAGCCCGACTCGAGCTAAGGCTTTTTGCGCAGCTTCATTACGTTTATCCAACTCAACGCCTGATAATTCAAGGCCAAAGGCAGCGTTTTCAATGACGCTCATGTGTGGCATTAGGGCGAAGTTTTGGAAAACCATACTGATATTGTTACGGCGAACCGTACGCAATTCTTGCTCTGAAATAACCGCTATATCTTTGCCATTTAAATAAACATGGCCTCGAGTGGGTTCTATAAGGCGGTTTAATAATCGAACTAAGGTGGATTTTCCCGAGCCAGATAGCCCCATAATAACGAAAATTTCACCTTCATTAATTGAAAGGGAAACATCTTTAACCCCAACCGTTAAACCGGTTTGGTCAAAAATTTGGTCTTTATCCAGACCTTGTTCTAATAATTTAAATGCCTCATCAGGGGATTCTCCGAATACCTTGTAGAGATTTTTCACTTCTAATTTGGTTGTCATTTTTTATTGCATCCTTGACTAATTTTCACAAAACCGGAACGTCATGGCTTTGTGAATTGTTTAGTACCCTAACGAATTTTAGGGGTAATTGCAAAAATACAGGATAAATTAGGTGGTTAACTATCGAATACAATTCATTTGCCGGGTGAATGTCACTTTTAACAATTGACTTAAGTATCAATATTATATGTTCAATATAGGCAGGATTTTATGATCATTTTGTAGATGAAATAAAAAACGCACATCAATCAATGATGTGCGTTTAATTTAGCATTAGTGGTTATTTATTGTTCATTAATAACCGACTAAATAGAGACAGATTATAAATTACAAACTTTTGTCCAATCTGCATTGTTACCCGGCTCTGAAGATGTCCACCAATTCGCTTGGTAAACCACACCATCATTGATAACTTTATCGCCTTGATTTGCGTGGCTTGGATTTCCTGCCCAGTCCTTTTGAGGGAAGTCTGGGTAAGTCACTAAACCGGCATTATCACAAGTGCCATTATCGCCGCCGCCATTGTCGTCACCACCACCATTGTCGGCATCGGTAATGTCGGCTACAGGGTAGTTTGGATGTTCAAACTTAAAGCCATAATCCACACCGTTAATGTTGACGGTGTAGTTAGCTGGGCCTGAAATTGGTAGGTAGTACACCATATCCAATTCATATGCTTCGCCAGCAGGTAAGGCTTTCCAGGCGGGTAGAGTAAAGGCAACACGATGCATCACGCCGTCTAAACCACCAATATTATCGGCGCGAGTATGACCTGAGCTAATCACGGCTAAGCCACCACCGGATTGATCTTTGGCGTTATCTGGCGCTGAAGTTGGAATATCGAATTGGAATTCGGTTCCTCCAGGAATATCTTGACCTGTGTTGTTGGTAAAGGTGATTTTTGGATTGATTGGGTAGTTTTGGTCGCCTACTTTAAAGCCGCCAACACTGACTGCAATATCGACCACTTCTTCAGGCATGGCTGATGTTGCAACTTTATTACCGTAAGGCGCTGCGGATTTAAACTCTTCGTAGATAGTCTTAGTCAGAGTGTTACCCATGTGGTATTCACCGTTACCAGAATTACACGCTTGTTCAGTTTCATCGACTGTGGTGCGTTTTCCGTTGGCATCAAGTACATAACAGCTGTAATCGCCGGCTAATTCCCAGAACATCACTCCACCAATACCTTGGTCGATAACGTAATCGGCTTTAGTAATAATGGATTGCTTATCCTCAGTAGATAAGAAGACTTTTTTCTCTTCATTCCATAACCAAGGTGCAACGGCAACACTGTCATAGTAACGAGTGTAAGAGCCAGTTAATGCATCATCAGGATTGGTGTCAGGGTGCAAACCATACGCATCGGCGTAAGAGCCCCAAATACCTTTCTCCAAGTTTTTAGCATGCCACATAGGGTTAGAGCCGGCGCCCATTTCGTTGCCTTTTGGATCGGTATCATGCCACATGTTATCGATGCCAGTTGCGCCGTGACCACAGTTGTTTTTCTCGCCTTCACCAGTACCTGCATCACACTGAGTTTGATCTGGAAGTGCTGCGCGGCCCCATAAACCATGGTCTCCGCCGGTCACGCCTTGCCAACCACGAGTGTAATATGGCACACCAATGTTAATTCGACCGGCTGGCATAGAGCCGCGGAAGAAGTGGTAAGCCCAATCGGTATTCAAGTAACCCATACCACCATAAGCAGCGGTGCCATAAACATTCCACTGTGCAAGCTCAGAATCTTTACCCGTATCGTACAATGCCGCATTATGACCGACGTGCTCATTCCATGCGCCATGCAAGTCGTAAGACATAATGTTAACGTAATCAAGGTACTTAGTAACATCGAAGGTTTCCATGCCACGCAGTAAGTAGCCTGAAGATGGTGCGGCAATCGTTAACATGTAGTATTGATTGTCGGCAGCAGAGGCTTTATCTATCTTCTCACGTAGCACTTTCATCAGTTCTTGGTAAGAAGCCCAAAGATGCTCACGGCGAGGTTCCATAATATCTTTATCAAGAGGGTTACCCGCACCTGCCATTGAGGTTGGGTATTCGTAATCGATATCGATACCATCGAATTTATATTTACGGATAAGTTCGACCGCAGATTGGGCAAATTTTTCGATTGCAGCGTGGTTAATAGAACCATCTGCATTGGTGGTCATGGTGTAGAAACCGCCATCATCGATGCGAGAACCATCGTCAGCAAAGTGACCGCCGGTTTCAGCCCAACCACCAATTGAGATCAGGGTTTTGACATCGTAACGTTTTTTGTAGGTGGCTAATGCGCCGAAGTGACCTTTAAAGCCTAACTCAGGATCAACATCCACACCTGGCCAAGTTTTATTGACCGCGGCATTGTTAGGATCGTTTACATCACCAATGTTGACATTACCGTCAGAGCCAATGCTTACGAACGCATAGTTAATGTGAGACAGTTGCTCCCAAGGGATATCTTTAACCAAATAAGCAGCTTGCGGATCATCGCCAGAACGCCAACTAGTAAAGTAACCAATAACACGGCGAGGGTGATCTGCACCCATGATCTCACGACCATCTGCGTCATAAGCATCACAATAAGGAACATCAACACCTTCAGTTTGATACAAACCGTCTGGATGACAGGTTGAAGTGGTTGGTACATCGCTTAATACTTTTAAAGAGGCAGTTGAAGAGTTTGTGGTCACGCCTTCGTTATCGGTCGCTTTGGCAAATATCGCCAATGTTCCTGCTTTAGTGGTGGTGTAATCAAGAGTGTAAGGAGCAGAAGCAACGCTACCCACTAAAGATCCAGCAACATAGAAATCAACTTTATCAACTGTGCCATCGCTGTCTGCTGCATCGGCGGTTAATGTGACGACTGCGCCAATATCAACACTGTTTGCTGAAAGGGCAACAGATACGCTTGGAGCTTGATTGTCATCAGTTGGGGAGGCTTTAACATCAACCGTGACACTACTCTGAGTACTTTTCTCGCCTTCGTTATCATAAGCAATCGAACTAAAAGTATGCGAACCAGAAACCGCGGTCCAACTGGCACTATATGGCGCCTTGGTTGTTTGCGCGACGACTGCGCCATCAACTAAGAACTCAACACGCGCGACGCTGCCATCACTATCACTCGCAGTTGCCGTTAATGCGACAGTATCGCCTTCAGTGACATCGGCACTTGCTACTGGCGACGTGAGCTCAGCCGTAGGGGCAATATTGACCACCACATCACCAGAACAAGTATCGGTAAATGCCCAAGCGCCCCATTCGCCAGCATCTTTCGGGCTATTGCCTTGAGTCCAATATTTAGCGCTATACGCACTACCATCTTGTTGCACTTTTGCACCGCCATTGTAAACCGCACCAGAATCCCATTCTTGTAATGACCCACAATCGACCGCAGCGTAACTGCTGAATGCCATTAAACAACTCGCGGTTAATGCGCTGAGCTTAAAGGCACTCTTGCCAAATTTATTACGACTTCTTTCCATGATTTATTATCCTTAACTAGTTGTAAAAAAAAGTAAAATTATAAAAAGTAATCAATGTATATTTAAGATTAAACTTAATTTCCCTCACCAAACAAATTTAGAATAATTGATACAATACACACTGAAAATTTAGTAGAACTCAGTTCTGACTCGTAAAATATTTATGTAACGTGCAACAACTGACAGGAGTTTGCATGTGCAACCGATCTTTTACTTATCTTGACATTTTGCTAACAAAAGGTGGGGGTTGATCTATTTATTTAGGCGGTAATTGCCTTGGCTGGAGTAAAGAAATAGCGCCACTGCAATACAATTTGGCTTGAATGATTGAATCATGTATTGCTGGTTTATTGAGCGGTTGGCTTTGTGTTGAACTGTTTGCTCAAAAGGTAAGCATTTTTGCTGTTTCTGTCATCAACGTGTAACCAACTGTCGATAACTTCGTGATATGTGGCAAGTTACAATTTGTAATGATCTTTTTTGTTGTGAGTGAGAAATGTATAGAGTCATGATTTTTGTCGTTCATTAATGAGTTTAATTGGAAAATTAATGTGATGTAGATCAACATCTTGATTGTGGGGCACAGAGATAAACAGTCGTGAATATTCGACCTAAGCACGCTAAGTTGCTGACGAGTAACCGCGGGATGATAAAGCTGAGAAACTTGAACTTATGTCACAAATCTATACCCTCCGTCGGCTGAACTTAATTACCGATGATTTTATGCCACAATCGATACCCAAATAAGACAGGTAGCGTGAGGCGTCATTGAAAAATGCGGTATTGAAGTTAACGCAACCTGATTGAAATGGATGACAACAGGTATAAATACATCTCTGTGATTGCTGTTTATTCGTAAGCGTTCACCAGCACCCTATTGACAGGCGAATGTGACGATCATCACTTGATCTACAATTGCCTATTGAACGATCCTTTTTATGCTTCATTATCTTCACATGAGCAGAAAAAAAGAACCTAAATA
>NZ_JAAUWS010000039.1:0-21988 GCF_014694465.1 Vibrio sp. S11_S32
GGCCGATTGCCTCTTCTTTAAATTCTTTCGTATAAGTTCGATATTGACGTTTTGTATTCATATTCACCTCGATTGATTATCGTATTATCCACAATCAAGGTGTCCAGATCGATTAGACCAGAATATTCATCAATCAAATGATAAATACGTTATAACAACGGTATTATTTATGGATAAGGTTAACAATCAAACCATAACAAACTAAAGCCTCAACGATGACCTTACTCTTTAATACTCATTATTTCGTAAATATGAGCCAGTGCGTAATTCATTTCATTATGTTCATTGGGCAACTGAATCACCCTTTCTATTTCCTCATGCATCTCGACGTCTAAACCCATTTGTTTAATGAATTTTATTACAGCCTCGAATGTACTTATCCCGCTCGACCAAACCTTCTCGATATAATCATGTTCATTAACGATATGAATACACACTGCCACATAGAAAAGCATGAGTTTTGCTATCCCATGATCATTACTCGAAACCTTCTTGTACTCAGAAATTACTTTTTTAGCTTCCGCTATTTTATACGTTGGTAAATACGTATCAGCTGTAAATCTTGGCTGCATTGCTTTTTCTATCTTCGTCACACTGAAATTAAAAACATCCTCATCATCATTGAGTAACGATGCTTTATAATACCGTTTTACTGCATCAAATTTTTTATATAAATCGGCTATTTCATCAATCAATTCTTTTTCAGATTTTTGCCTTAATATCACACGTAACTTTTGTAATGACATTTCTCATACTCACAATAAGACATCAATTAACCATTATTCAATAAAATACCACATTAGGATTTTGATGTGATAATGAATGATAACTGCGGTGCTTGTCTGGTTAAATATTATCCACAGATTCTGTGGGTAACCAACAAGTAGAAATTCAATAACACATGCAGACTGAATTTTGATGCCATAACGATTATCGACATTAACAGTATCGTTATGCTTCTCTAGTCATCACTATTATTCACTAAGGGCATAGTAAAGGTATTTTTTCTAATCAAAGTTCTATATTTGGAATTTCATCTAATTGCTCTAAAAGATGATCACATCTTGATACAATGACTTCACGATATCTATTCATATAAGCACGTTGTGATTCCGATGTATCCCCTATCATACTGATCGCAATATCAATGTTGTCGAGTATTGCACTCGCTATTTTCCGTAAACGACGTTGAAGTATTTTTTTACTTATATAACAATCATCGGCAAAATCGACTAGCTGATAAGCATTAATTGAATCAGAATCAAATTCAGACCCTAATGCCATAGCAAGATCTTGTTCAAATTCTGGATACATTCGAACATTGACTAAATCATAAAATGGGGTTGGTTTCAGGCCATCTTTACTCACAAAAAAACTGACGTTTTTACCATGTGAATCACAATTGTAAACACAAGTATTAAATAACACCCAATCAAGTAAGATCAGTTTCGCGGCAATGGGATTTTCACATTGTTCGCTAATTTGAAATAACTTTATAAGGCTAACACCATCACGAATATGCTTAACGTCGCGTTGCTTACCAAGGTTCCGTTCGTACTTTCTTTCCACACCCATGTTACAGACTTGGCATCCATCAATCACATGACGTCGTTTCACTGAATCATTCGTTAATTTACGATCAAAGCGTTCAACTAAAAGGGCAGGATATTTATCAAAATATTGCAACTCTACATTGGCCGTCTCCAGCCCAACAAGCCTAGCAAGACGCATTGTTACGAACTCATTAATAACGAGATGTTTCTGATCATTTCTTTCAAATTTAATGATGTGTGTTGAGCATAAATCACCTTCACCCAATCCAAGCTGACCATTCATTTTTAGGACATTAATTTTCGACTGTACGCCAGCAACTGATAGTCTCGGCCTTTCATCCCATATTTCCATCGCCCACAATGTTGGGTTGGAAAGCCGCATGATCAATTCCTTGTCTTCAATTGGCCGAAACGTTGTTTCTATTTGATTTGACGTAAATTGGTGCACAAACATCACAGCACCTGACGCATCAACGCCGATACCGCCAATTAGAGCAAAGATATTGAGTTTTGATACTGCAAGAAACTCGATTAAGTAATCAAGCCCTTGATTTTCTGGTAACAGGTTTTGTAAGTATTTTCGGATCACAGCAGAGGGTATAACAGTATCAAGCGGAAGATGAGGCGATAAGGGAAAGCCATTCTGTCGCCATTCATCAGTATAAGTTAATTCTAAATTATCAGAGTCTTTATCTAATGTAAGTTTACCGATCACTGCACTATCATACACAACATCAAGAATGTATCGATCAGACCCAGTTGTCATTGTCATTACTCCTTGAATTCTTCATATTTTTAGACGAGCTTAACCACGGTGTAATGTTAAGTTTGATGCCAAGACCTTGTATAACATCCATAATAGAGGACATACGGATATCTCCTTTTCCTTGTTCAATCTTGATGTATGTTTGTTTTGCTATGCCGCAAAGCTCAGCAGCATCCGATTGGGTTATCCGACTTTGAGTTCTTTTCGCCTTAATCGCCAGCCCCAGCAGTTCAGTACTGAACGGTTGATCAAGATTGGGGGTTTCTAATACTTTTACTAATTTGGCCATCAATTACTCCTAGAATAAGCCCTCTCTCGTTACCCAATAGACATTGTCGTCAGATTGAATAGGGATAAAGTCCATAAACCTGACCTTATTGACCACATTAGCTAAGAATTACAATAAAGTCTATAAAGATAGACCTTTATGCCAAATTGAAAAGAAATAAAGATAAAGTCCACAAAAGTAGACTTAATGATCACACTGATAAAATCCAGATCGAAGGATGAAGATTAAGAAGTAGTAGACGATGAGTGTTATGAACGTAAAAGTGATGCAAGAGCTCTCAAAGCAGATTGAAGCCACTATGCCTTGGATTCATAGCATATCTCAAGAAAGTAGTACAACGAGCTTATGGGTTCGCTTGTAGAAGTCTACGAGGCTAATCAGATATTTACTGACTTAATTCAATATTGACAACATTAATCCAGCCATATCAATAATTTTAAGCGGTCAACATTCAATGACCCTGTAACACATAAACGTTGCCAGTCCGTTTTAATATCCCAACGTACATGTTAACAGTGATTCAGTTAACCCACTTTTGGACAACATGTGTTAGGTATAACTGATCCCATATAGTTTATTTAACGCGTGATGCAATGAAAGAAGATGTTGAAGAATATATCCGGTATTACAACCATGAAAGGTTGCATACTACGCTTGGTGATTTAACGCCAATCGACTATGAAAAATTACAAAGTCAGGTGTCCTATTGGGCTTGACCAGAATAGGCGGTTTCTATCAATGCTCACCAAACAATTTAACTGTCCATATTATTCTTAATTCTATTGCTGAGTGACTTGCTCTTTTTATCTGCCACTTCTTCTTTTATATCTTGGGCTTGGTCTTGTAGTTGGTCTTTTTTATCTGCTATTTTTTCTTTCTTACTCGCCATCACTTCTGCAATACCGGCAAAATTATCGGCTAATTTTTGCGCTTGAGCATCTGGGAATTTCTTAGCGAAAGAGGCTTTCAATTGGCCTTTTAAGCCATCGATCACTTGTTGCTTATCTTTACCTGCCGCCGCTTCACGAATATGGGAAACTGAGCTCGCCAATTGCTTTAACTCAGGAAATAAGTTGGCATCTTTTAGTGGTGCTAATAATTTAATGTCTTTTAGATCCGCTTGATCGACCTTATTGTCTAAGGTGGTGATTAATGAGTCCACTTTATCTAATGTTTTCGTCCCACGTTGATATAGAGGAGCAATCCCTTCATCTTGAGCAAAGCTGGTGACTTTATCAACCGTCATAAACAGCAATACCATGATGATCACAATCGGCAATAATAAACCACTAAATAAGCCAACAAAAAAATTATTCATACCTGAGGCAAAGTTTTTCATTTATTTTTCTTCCTGAATCAAGAGAATACACTCTAGTTATTAAAGGTGCGTATGGATGAGCGCTTTACCTTATATGCTTGAAAAGGCACAGAGCTTGATTCACATTAATCTGAATACTGACTGAAACTTTATCGGATGAAATCAGAAAAATTTCAAGCGATAAAAATATAATGATCGACTAACAAAGCCACAAACAAACCCATCAAATGATAGATCGAAAATTTAAAGGTCTCCATTGCACTTCTGGAGGTGGAAACGTATTTAAGTTGCACAGCTTTATAAATAAATCCGCCAGACAATACGGTAGAAGCCAGTGCATAAATCAACCCACTCATACCGACTAAAACCGGTAGAAAACACACAATTGCTAATAAAATGGTATAGAGCAATACCGTGGTTTTAGTGAACGCCACCCCATGAGTGACAGGCAACATAGGAATATCTGCTTTGGCGTATTCATCTTTTCTATGGATCGCTAATGCCCAAAAATGCGGTGGTGTCCAAATAAAAATAATCATCACGAGCAACCAAGCATGAGCATGCATTTCACCTGTCATTGCCGTCCAACCCAGCAACGGCGGCATCGCACCAGCAATACCTGCAATCACAATATTTTGCGGTGTGGCGCGCTTTAAATATAAAGTATAGATCAAGGCGTAACCCACCAAACTGGCAAAGGTAAGCCAAGCGGTAAGTCCATTGACACAAAAATACAAACTGACAAAGCCAAGTAACCCAATGCTGGTGGCAAACACACTCACTTTCCAACTCTTCAATTGCCCAGAAGGTAGTGGCCTTTTTTGTGTTCGTGCCATAATAGCGTCAATTTTACGGTCAATCAGGTGATTAAATGCCGCAGCGGCTCCTGCCATTAAACCTATGCCCCATAGCCCCATCACTAGCGGCTGCAATGCGAGTTTACCCTCCACCGATAAGCACATACCCACCAATGCGGTGAGTAGCATAAGCATGACCACCTTTGGCTTAGTAAGGGAGTAATACAATTTTGCTTGAGTTTGAATCGTCGCCAATACCCCATTGAACTGGTTGTGTTTGAGATTATGGGATTGAGTATTATTGGCCGTATTAGTGTCTGCTGAAGTCGGGGATACCTTAGACTCTAATGATGACGTGAAGTCTTGTTTTGGTGAAGGCGTCGATCCTGAAGATGACGACACCGATTGATAACGAGTTCGATATCGTAACGACCCAGTCTTTTTTTGCGACTCTGGAAACTGGACTATATTAGATTTCGCCATATTGACTCCTACCGAATAACCGTATTATTTGATGCTTTAGACGAACAGTGATCTATCGTTAATCACCCCTTATCAACATCCTGCTTAGCACATAAGCTTTGAGGTGTACGCTCGCTATATCGCAAAGCAAAATGTATTTTCACCATCATTAACAATAGCAGAGCCGCCACAAAATTATGCGCGACCGCCAAAATAACAGGAAGATGCAGAAGCACATTCGCGATTCCCAATCCAATTTGAATCACCACTAAACCCATTAGCCACCAGCCCAAACGACGAAAATGATGCAAAGATCGGGATGATGTAGATGTAGATGTAGATGTAGATGTAGAAAAAGCATGCCAGCGAATCAATTGCAGCGCCAAACTGATAAGCACCCCAGCAGTTAACAATGCGCCAAAGCGATGAGAAACATGAATCGTCATACGAGAGGCATAATCTAAAACCCCAAATTCATAGCTGCCGTTAGCGTTATGATGGGCGGTTTGCAAAACTGAAAATGCCGAAGTGAATTGTAATTGTTGCCACCAGTTTCCTTCACAAATAGGCAGAGAAGTACACATTAAGGCGGCGTAATTTGACGAGGTCCATCCACCCAACATAATTTGCATGATCAGTATGATTAACCCGAGTATCCCCAATCGTTTCAAGCCTTGCGTAGGTGGATTTTCGGGCGGAGAAGCTTTATCTCTTTGCTGTAATGAGCCCCTAATATGGGAGCGAGAACTAAGCGTTGATATGGCACTAGAGTCGGTCTGTAGTGGTACAGTCGCCAGTAGCTTCATTATATAGTGCTTAATATGTTGCAGACGTAAATGAAGCCACAATAACAAACACGCAATACTAAAGCCTCCGAGTAAATGCAGCATCACAATAATCGGCATTAACTTGAGTGTGACCGTCCACATACCTAATGCTGCTTGAGCAATCACTAAAATAGATAAGCCAATAGGTAAAGCAATACTAAGCTTGATGAATTTTAATCGAGCTAATCTGATACTAAAAAATAAAATCGCAGCGATCATAAGGCCAAGTGTGGCGGCAACATAGCGGTGGATCATTTCCAGCCACGCTTTATGCGGTTCGACCATTAAATCAGGATATCGCGTATTGGCGGCCTCAATTTCATGATGCTCATTGGGCACGCTTAACTGCCCAAAACACCCCGGCCAATCAGGGCAACCTAATCCAGCATCTGAAATTCGAGTATAAGCACCTAGCACAATCACGATTAAAGTCAGCAAGAAACTGAGCCTAACTAACCAAGTAAGTGCGCGCCATAACCCAATTTTATGCTCGATAGTTGCTCGCATATCAACTCCTTTCATCCCACTCGAGATAACTTTAGCAGTTTGCGTAAATCGCCCAGTAAGCCTTTAACAGATGCGCTCAGTGCGGGCGAAATGGTCGGTGTATCCATCATCAATTGCTGACCGGAATCGATAATATTCTGCGATGGTTTGGGATGGGCATTTAAAGGCACGGGATAACGCATCACCCAATCCCCTAATGGATCAATCACCACAAAATCTTGTTGAGAAAATTGAGCACTTTCGTTTTTCAGCCAAGTTTCACTGACCGCGACTTGTTGATAATCCCAAGCAGATAAAGCCGACTTATCACTATCCGGTTTAACCAATATTACCGTTGCCACCCGAGGCTGATCTTTACCCAGTGCCACATGGGATTGGTGCAAAAGTGCTAATTGTTGCTGGCATACAGCCAAACACTTTTGCGGCATGATATACCCTATTTGCCATAATTTAGCCGCAGGGTTTACCATATTAACTGATTGATAACTCATTTTAGGGGATATCCATACGCCATAGTTAGTCACGCCAGAATGATACCAATGAAAAAACAAAATCAGCTTAGCCGCCACAATTGGCAAAGAAAAAATCAGCAACATCCACCACAGTATTTTGCGGTTTTTCACAGCCGAAGCTTTAGGCCTATTGAGTTGAGACGGAACACTTGAGGGCATCATTTTGGCTCCTTAATTTTCGTCGTTTGCGACATAATGGTTTTTCGGTTTGACTGCCATATTTGATAACCAAACCACAATGACAACAGCGCTAACACTAGCGCCATACAAAACCATTGAATCGCATAACCAAAATGACGAGTTGAAGTCATCGGAATGGGTTTCCACGGATGCGGTAACGGTTTTTCTAGCGCTAAAACAGAAAGAGGTTGGATAACATGATCGAATAACGGCAAATTCAATTTGGTTGCTAGAGCGGGTATTGATAGATTTTGGATCCGCATCGGCCAACCAGATTCCGCCATTAATGATTCACTCATCGGATTTACTTGCTTGCGGTACAGGCGACCAACAATATGTTGTGAAGTCTCGAGCATCGTCACCACTGGCAATATGCGCCGATCAGAACCACTCACGACAAAGCCTAATTCCAATAATGCGAATTCAGTAATACGCTCATTTGTAGGATCAGTACTTGTTAATGGATCTTGAATTTTGACCACTTGAAAAGCCAGGTAGCCGACTTTTCCTTGCCATGTTTGGTTATCGAGCAAAATGATCTTAGTCTGCGGGGTTTGCTTAGCGCCACTGTTTAATGATAAATGAGTCACGGTTACGGCGATTTTAACACCATTGTGCTGCCAAACCTTTTGCGCCTGCTGATCAATTTGTCCCTGTTGACCAAATCGAGGTGAAGTACGCTGTAACCATTGAGATAAGCTGATAGGCACGGCATTTTGCTTGGCTAATAATGCTTGTTCTATCTGCACTTTTTGATCCCCTCTTGCCAATTGCCAAAATCCCAATTTGACCATTAATACAAATAGAGCCACAGTTAACAGGAGTAAAAATAGCTTTTTGGCTCGACCCGATGATTCATTTTTCACGCTGCGACAAGGAGCCTCAATGACGGCAATATTATTAATAAAGTTTCTATTGGTCGTTTTGATCCTTTTCATTTTTTATAATCTCGCCCGCGCCTTATATGTGATGGTAAGAGAATCGTCTGACAATGAAAATTCACCTATAAATCCGCCTTCTATGACTCATTTTATTGGCCGTCGATTACTCTTCGCTGTTTGCGTGATGTTATTCCTTATTTTCCTCATGGCTTCTGGCATCATTACCCCGAATCCGAGACCTTATTGACTCATTGGTGTTCTTTTTTATTTTTTTGTTCTCGTCTCTCCACCGGTATTCATCGCCTACAACACATAAACAAACACAAACAAGCACAACCAAACCACATCAACAAAGTGCCAATACCAACTGCCAGCCTGAAATGCGAAATGATCTTTAGGGGAAAAATGATCAAAGGAAATTCGCACCAGCAGCACAATAAGAAAAAGTGTTCCTAGCGTGACATGCACCCCATGGAATCCGGTTAACAAGAAGAAGGTATTGCCATATACACCAGACTGGAGCGTTAATTCCATTTCTTGATAGGCGTGAATGTATTCTTGCCCTTGATAAAATAAGAATGCTAATGCCAACACGATGGTGATTTCTAACCACACGATCAACGCAGTTCGATGATTTTTTTCTAAATTAAGGTGCGCAAAGTGCAGAGTAATAGAAGAGGTAAGCAGAATAATAGTGTTCATTAATGCCAAGCCTTGCCATGGCATCGCTTCGGTCACACCACCAGCAGGCGTGGTGATCAAAGGCCAAATTGCTTCAAATGCGGGCCACAACACTTCATGAGTCATGCCATTATTAGATGCGCCCCCTAGCCAAGGAACGGAAATCATACGGGCATAAAATAACGCCCCAAAAAAGGCGCCAAAAAACATCACTTCAGAGAAGATAAACCAGCTCATTCCTTGTCTAAAAGAACGACTCAGTTGATTGGAATATAAACCTGAAACAGATTCTTGCACCACGTTACTAAACCAACCCACCAGCATCACAATTAAGGTGCCAATACCCGCCAGTAATACCAAGCCCCCCAAATCACTGGTAAAAGCTTTATCTTGAATATACAACCCCGCCCCAACCGCGATCATAAACAAGGCTAACGCACCGACGATCGGCCAATTACTCTCCGGCGGCACATAATACACTTGCGGTTGTTTAGTGGCACTACGAGTAAATTCATCTTGTCGTGCTTGTTTTTGCTGTATTTGTAACGCTTGCTTTGGCGATACTGGGCTAGCAACACTTTCAATGTGTTTATTCATTCTCTGGCTCTCCTTCTCCAACCATCTATGCTGCCTCAATAAATTGAATAAATAACAGCATGGTTTTCGATGAATCCTTCATAAACATGAACGACTTAGGACCATCCTTTATCCTTTCTCAAGCCTATAAGCTTGATGTTTTCACAATGTGGTCATCATTTAATTCTGAGCGACATTGAATACATTTCTCACCACTTCTCGATCACCTTTGCTAACCACAATGTCAATAACATCCTCTACTACTGGTTTTTTCGTTATTTCAGTGGTGACTTTTTGCTTGTCGGTAATGTCATATAAAGTATAGGACAATGTCAGCGTGTTTATTGATTGTGGCAGTTGATGATCAACATAAAAAATGACGGGTAACTCAGCGACCGCATGGGCACCTAAAGGTTGATGATTAAAACAAAAACACTCAATCTTATTAAAATGAGTCGCCGCTAATCCCGGCGATATAGAAGGAACCGCCTGACCTATCATGGCTTTATTGCCATTATTGACCGCATGGTAGGTGGTTTTTATCACCTGCCCTGGATGAACAAATATTTCGGTTTGATTAGGGCGAAATGTCCATGGAATACTAGGACTAACATTAGAAATAAATTGCACTAACACTTTGCGTGACGTATCGATTGTGAGCCCTTGTGATGAAGCGGCCACAGTATTGGTTTTGCCATTAATGCCCAGTTTGTCGCACATAATGTCGTACAGCGGCACTAAGGCAAAACCAAACGCGAACATGCCGATCACGCCCAGCAACAAATAGCTAATTAACCGCTTCTGATTCAGACCTTGTTTGCCATGCTTAAGATCGTTGTTCGCCATAGCAACACCTTAATCCACTTTCGGTGGTGTTGAGAATGTATGGTGCGGCGCTGGACTTGGTACTGTCCATTCTAGTCCTTCAGCTCGCTCCCAAGGTTTGGCGGGCGCAGCCTCTCCTCCTCGAATACATTTCACCACCACCACTAAGAATAAAAGTTGTGATAATCCAAAAGCAAAACCGCCAATCGAGACTATTTGGTTAACGTCGGCAAATTGGATCGCATAATCAGGAATCCGTCTTGGCATGCCAGCCAATCCTAGAAAGTGCATCGGGAAGAACAACACATTAACCGACACCAACGACAACCAAAAATGCCATAAACTCAAAGTTTGGTTGTACATATTGCCAGTCCATTTGGGCAACCAATAATAGGCCGCCGCCATAATTGAAAATACCGCCCCTGTTACCAACACATAATGAAAGTGCGCCACCACAAAATAGGTATCGTGATATTGAAAATCAGCCGGCACAATAGCAAGCATCAAACCGGAAAATCCACCAATGGTAAATAACACAATAAACGCAATCGCAAATAACATCGGGGTTTCAAAAGTGAGCGATCCACGCCACATGGTTGCCACCCAGTTAAATACTTTAACCCCAGTCGGCACCGATATCAGCATGGTGCAATACATAAAGAATATTTCGGCAAAAACCGGCATGCCAGTAGTAAACATGTGATGGGCCCACACTAAGAAAGACAAGCCTGCAATCGCGCAAGTGGCGTACACCATCGAATGATAACCAAACAACCGCTTGCCACTAAAAGTCGGGATAATCGCCGAAATAATACCGAATGACGGTAAAATCATAATGTACACTTCAGGATGACCGAAAAACCAAAAAATATGCTGGAACATCACAGGATCGCCGCCCCCAGCCGCATCGAAAAAACTGGTGCCAAAGTACTTGTCGGTCAATATCATGGTGACCGCACCCGCTAATACTGGCATTACCGCAATTAATAAAAAGGCTGTAATAAGCCATGTCCACACAAACATTGGCATCTTCATCCAACTCATCCCTGGTGCGCGCATATTCACAATAGTCACGATCACATTGATCGCCCCCATGATCGAGCTGATACCCATGATATGAATAGAAAATACAAATAGCGCGGTACTATCTGGAGCATAAGTGGTAGAAAGCGGCGCGTAGAAAGTCCAACCAAAATTAGGGCCACCACCATCAGTCAACAATGAGGAGAGTAAAATCAGGAACGCAAAAGGCAAAATCCAAAAACTGAGATTATTCATGCGCGGCAACGCCATATCCGGCGCACCAATCATTAATGGGATCATCCAATTAGCTAAACCAGTAAAAGCTGGCATCACGGCGCCAAATACCATGATTAAACCATGCACTGTGGTCATTTGATTAAAGAAATTAGGCTCAACTAATTGTAATCCAGGTTGAAAGAGCTCGGCGCGGATCACCATTGCCATCGCCCCACCAGTGAAAAACATGATCAAGCTAAACCATAAATATAAGGTGCCGATATCTTTATGATTGGTGGAATAAATCCAACGCTTGATGCCTTTTTGCGGACCGTGGGCATTCTCGTTATGATCAAGATTATCCATTGGTGTATTCATCATTTTACCTCCACGGATTGGCTGGCATCACTTGATTCATTTTCTGGCGTTAACGCTTTTTTGATATCGGATGCTTGCACCGCATCGCCAGTATCATTACCCCAAGCATTTCTTTCATAAGTCACAACTGCGGCAATTTCTTCTTGTGATAATTGGTTAGCAAAAGCTTGCATTGCCGTGCCAGATACACCATGCAATACCACATCGATATGATACTCAACCGGTCCAAGCGCCACTTTACTGCCCTTTAATGCAGGGAAAACCGTTCCCATACCTAACCCTGTCACTTGATGACAAACGCTGCATCGTTCGTTATATATTTTTTCGCCTTTGGTCATTAATTCTTCTAGTGGTAAGGTTTTATCTAGTGCTTTCTCTTGCTCTATTTTTTGCTGTGCGACTATTTGTTGTTGCTCACTAAGCCAAATATCGAAATCTTTTTCTGGCACTGCTTTAACCACAATCGGCATAAAGCCATGATTGCGTCCGCATAACTCGGCACATTGGCCGCGATAAATGCCGGGCTTATCTATTTTGGTCCACGCCTCATTAATAAACCCAGGCACGGCATCTTTTTTCACTGCAAAATCGGGTACCCACCAAGAATGGATCACATCATCAGAAGTCATTAAAAAGCGCACTTTTCGATTAATGGGTAGCACCAAAGGTCGATCAACTTCTAATAAGTAATGTTGACCTTTTTCTTCTGTGCCTTCGATTTGTTGTTGTGAGGTATTCATAAAGCTATAAAACTCGACCCCTTGATTAAAGTAGCTGTAGTGCCATTTCCATTGGGATCCCGTCACGGTAATAGTGAGATCGCTTTGCGAGGTATCTTCCATATCGATTAAAGTTTTAGTGGCAGGGATCGCCATCAGGATAAGAATAATAACGGGGATAATAGTCCAAATAATTTCGACTTTAGTGCTTTCGTGAAAGTTCGCAGCCACTGCGCCACGAGATTTTCGATGACGGAGAATCGAGTAAAACATAATGCCAAATACCACAATGGCAATCGCCACACAGACATAAAAAATCAACATGTGCAGATGATAAACCTTGCCACTGATCTCAGTCACACCACGGGTAAGATTAAGGCGCGTCTCTTGCGCGATTGCTGTAGAGGGGACAATTAACACCAATGCCAAAGCCCAATACATACCCACATTCCATGCGAATAAAATATTTCGACTTAGTACCGCGTAGGTTCGACTCAATGATCTATCCAAGACCCCTCCTCACCTGCCTGTGAAATATCAACAAAATACGTCCGTTGTTCTAAACCAACCAGACCCAATTACCGTTTCAAGTAATACAGGTATAGAGCGTTGTGAACACACTGATACGGCAAGGTGAGCAAAGAGCTCTATAAATATCTAATTTGAGTACACATCTTCTGACATGTTAATTAAAGCTAGCTAGAGAATGCGAATTGTTCAAGAAAACAGCAATAACAATGTGAACAATAAAAACGTTCAGTAAAATATCTTGAATACTTGATAATAGTGAATACCTGATTAAAATGGTCGGAATTCATGGATGTGTTGAGTTTGGAGACACGATGTACCAATCAAAGCCTGCTACCCCTCTGCCTATTACCACTTTATTTGTTCTTTATGGCATAATTTTTCTTGGTTCTGCCGGATTTTTTATTACGATTCCAGCTTATGTTAGCTTGTTTCTCACTGATCATTCTTTGCAAATAGCGCAAGCCATGCCACTTGAACAACGTCGTAATTTATTTGGTACTGTGATGTCGTTGGCACCCTTTATTTCGATGTTATTTACCCCTTTTATCGCTCGCTTTGCCGATCGATTTAATCGAAAGATCGTAATGGCATTATGCCTCATGGTTGGTGCTATTGGCTTTGCCATGCCCATATATGCCATTGTGGTAGGCTCGGTCGTATTGTTATTTGCCGGTAATATGATCAACAGTTTAGGCTCGGCTAGCCAACCGATCGCTCAAGCTATTTTGTCGGATAACAGCCAAGGCAAAAATAAAGCCACCTTAATGAGTTTAGTGGCAGTGGTAATGACCGCCGCGATGTCTTTTGGACCGGCACTGGGCAGCAAATTATCCGCACTGTATGGCGCTCAAGCTCCATTTTATGCCTGCTTAGTCATCGCTTTAGTCTGTTTGTTATTATTGAATCTCATCAAACTGCCAACACAAACGGCTTTAAGCGAAGAAAATCCATGGTCACTTGCAGCGCCTCTCGCACGCAGCAAAACTGGACTGCTACCTTGTTTAGCCATCGTGTTTATTTGTCAATTTAGCTGGAGTTTATATTTCCAAAATATTTCTTTTCTACTGCCACAAAAATGGAATATTTCGGTCGAAAGTGATTTTTATCAATTCTATATGATGGGAATTGGCATTGTGATGATGGCATCATTATTACTGCTTCCCCGCCTAATTTTGACTTACCTTAAGCTCACCACAGCTTTACGCACAGTATTATTTTTTGCCGCAGTGGGTATGTTATTACTGGCGATCACACCAACCCCAACCACCCATGTAATTGCGATGATTTTCACCGCGATCATGGTGGCATTATCCTTTCCGTTATACATTACTTCATTATCGGATAGGGCCAGTCACTCAGACCAAGGTTGGGCAATGGCGTTATCCAGTGCGATGGTCGGTTTAGCTTGGACATTAACCGGTTATATCACCGCTCGCTTGGTTAATATCGAGTTAATTCTGCCAACCGCAATTGCGGTGCTAGGTTACCTTATTGCAATTTTATTAGTGCCAAAACCTCTCCCCTCTCAATCTAATCATGAGGCTCAATAATGACGAGTTTGACTTCTGCTTCGTTAGCCCAGCAATTAGCACAAACGACTTGTCATCCAGTTTTGCCAAAGGAATTTCAATTTGGGATTGGTTTAATTGTCGATCTCTCAGCCACCAGTGATATTTGGGGAAAAGTCACTGCAGGGCATAGCTTTGCCGATGAAATAAAGCGCCAAGCACAAGTTATTCAAGCCAAAGTTGAGATCGGACGCTACGCAGAAGAACGCACGATTTATCAAGACACAGATAATTTTTCAGATAGCCAAGCTCGTACTATGCATATTGGCATCGATTTAGGGGTTCCTACGCACACGCCGGTATTTGCACCGCTTGATGGCAAGATTTTTGGATTTGCCGATCATCAAACACAGGGTGATTACGGTCCCACTATTATTTTATGTCACCAACTTGATGGCTTGGTTTTCCATACCCTTTACGGTCATTTATCTAGAGATTCTTTAGCTGATTTATTTATTGGTAAAAGCATCCAACAAGGTGAGCAGTTTGCCCGTATAGGTGCGAGCAATGAAAATGGCGGTTGGGCCTCACATCTACATCTGCAAATCATCCAAGATATGGGTAATCATACCGACGATTATCCGGGTGTAATTGATCCCACTCAAGCTGATTATTACCTGAATAATTGTCCCAACCCGAATCTGATATTAAAGAGAACCGATTTAAAATAAAAATGAGCGAAACCCTCTAGCACCTCCTCGTTAAACAACTCTGATCAGTCAAAACTTTCCATTGAAGGTGCATAGTATAGAGTTCACTTTATCGTTTTAGATATCAATAAGATAAAATCACTCGCTCATAAATCTTGAAAAAGGATGAATTTAAACCTATAAACCTAGCGCACAAAAGCTCAATAAAGCTCAATAAAGCTCTTTAATTGCCTTTCAACTTCGTGATATAAAACCAACCAACATTTAAGTAACAATATATTAACTTGCAGATGATAGTTCTTTCCGCATGTTTCTATTTTAAACCTTCTGATGTATAGACAGATTCACTAGAGCCGTTATGATGGTGAGTTCCTAATAACAAGACTGTTAACAGGATCGAATGAACTGGACTTTATTCGTCATTTTAAAACGATAAACAGGTTGAATTATGCAAAACGACACAACAATTATATCTAAACTTGCTAATGGCAATTTAGTACTACAAATATTACTCGGCATTGCTGCTGGTATCGTACTGGCACTGGTGTCACCGGAAGCTGCAAAAAGTGTTTCGATGATCGGGGGATTATTTGTTGGCGCATTAAAAGCCGTCGCCCCTATTTTGGTTTTCATTTTAGTCGCAGCGTCGATTGCCAACCAAAAACAAAATGCTAACAGTAATATGCGCCCCGTTATTGTTCTTTATCTTTTAGGCACATTATTGGCATCACTGACCGCAGTGACCTTTAGCTTTATGTTCCCAACCCATTTAACCTTAGTGGCAGGCGCAACCGGCACTACCCCACCACAAGGTATTGCAGAAGTTCTGCATACTTTGCTATTTAAAGTGGTCGATAACCCAATTAATGCCTTAGTTGAAGCCAACTACATTGGTATTCTAGCTTGGGGGATTGGTTTTGGTATTACCCTGCGCCACACCAGTGAAGCAACTAAAACTATGCTTACGGATGTGAGCCACGGCGTCACTATTATGGTTCGCTTTATTATTCGCCTTGCGCCAATTGGTATCTTCGGTCTAGTCGCATCCACGTTTGCTACTACAGGCTTTGCTGCACTTGCGGGCTACGTACATTTATTAGCGGTTTTATTAGGGTCAATGCTCTTTATTGCCCTAGTGTTAAACCCAATAATTGTGTTCGTAAAAACCAAACAAAACCCATACCCATTAGTATTTCGTTGCTTACGCGAAAGTGGTGTAACGGCGTTCTTTACTCGTTCAAGTGCCGCCAATATTCCAGTGAACATGGCATTGTGTGAGAAACTAAAACTCAATGAAGATACTTATTCGGTATCGATTCCACTCGGTGCGACCATTAATATGGCGGGCGCGGCGATCACCATTACCGTATTGACACTTGCAGCCGTTAACACTCTGGGCATTCAAGTGGATATCTTCACCGCAGTACTGCTTAGTGTGGTTGCGGCGGTATCAGCTTGTGGCGCTTCAGGTGTTGCCGGCGGTTCATTGCTGCTTATCCCACTGGCTTGTAGCTTATTTGGCATTTCAAACGATGTGGCGATGCAAGTCGTTGGTGTCGGCTTTATTATTGGTGTTATCCAAGATTCAGCTGAAACGGCGCTGAATAGCTCAACCGATGTGGTCTTTACCGCTGCGGTTTGTCGCTCAAAAGATGGCGAAGCAAGCGTACAATCGGCTGAAGTATAATTACAGTGATGAATTGATGTACATAATTAATACATCCAATAAAAGTAAATAGACAAGCGACCAACTTACTCATTAAGTTGGTCGTTTTTTTTGATTAAAATTAATGAATCACAAGCTCAAATTTAGGTATACTGCCGCCATCATCACGCCACCCGTGATTTTTATTATTTTTGGAGACCGCATGACTATTGAACGCCACCACACTAAAGCCCGTATGAGCCGTATCGTTAAGCACAACAACACGGTTTATCTTTGTGGCCAAGTTGCCGAAGATCGCACCAAAGGCATTACTGACCAAACTGAAACCATGCTCGCTAAAGTGGATGCCTTATTGGCTGAAGTAGGCAGCAGCCGTCAGCATATTTTAAGCGCAACAATCTACATTAAAGATATGTCTATGTTCGCTGAAATGAATAACGTATGGGACAACTGGGTTCCAGAAGGTCACGCTCCAGCTCGCGCTTGTGTTCAAGCATCAATGGCAAGCCCTGAGCTATTAGTCGAAATTTCAGTTGTGGCTGCTATCGCTGAATAATTGATTTAAGCAATTAAAGCATTAAGTCCCGTGTGATAGATGATCACACGGGGCTTTTTTATACCTATTACAGCAATTAGATTGTTAACTGTGATGATAGCAATCGTAGCCACTATCTGGTGATCTCATTACTTTAATGGCTATTCGTTTGGGGTCGAATGAACAAAAAAATGAAATTGAGCGGTCTGTTCGTTATATTGTTAGTAAGCGATAAGACAAATACCCGACACCTATCAAAGCAGTGTCGTCACTATCGGGCTATCTAATCATTGTGATCGGTTTCAATACCGTTCGTTTCACTATAAGGAAAGCAGATGAATAACGATTATACTCCAGCTAAAGTTTGGACCATGGAAGAAGAGAATGGTGGCACTTGGGGCAGCATTAACCGTCCAGATTCTGGTGCTCGTTTTGAGCGAGAATTACCGGTAGGTAAACATCCCATTCAATTGCATTCAATGGGAACACCTAATGGACAAAAAGTGACGATTATGCTCGAAGAGTTGCTGGCGAAAGGCATTTCAGGGGCTGAATACGATGCCTATTTAATTAAAATTGGCGATAGCGATCAATTCTCATCTGGCTTTGTCGAGGTCAATCCTAATTCAAAGATCCCAGCCTTAGTCGATCGTTCAGGTCCTACGCCAATTAACGTATTTGAGTCCGGCTCTATCTTGTTGTATTTAGCTGACAAGTTTGGTCACTTCCTGCCAACAGCATTAGAAGATCGCGTCAAAGTGATGAACTGGTTGTTCTGGTTACAAGGATCGGCTCCGTATTTAGGCGGTGGTTTTGGCCATTTTTACGCCTATGCGCCAGAGAAATTTGAATACCCGATTAACCGCTTTTCAATGGAAGCCAAACGTCAGTTAGATGTATTAGATAAGCAATTGGCAAACAATACCTTTATCGCTGGTGAAGAATACACCATTGCAGATATCGCCATTTGGCCTTGGTACGGTAATCTTGCACTTGGCAATGCTTACAACGCCGCTGAGTTCTTAGATGTTGGCAGCTACAAAAACCTACAACGTTGGGCTAAGGCTATTTTAGATCGCCCTGCCGTTCAGCGTGGACGTATCGTCAATAAGCCAATGGGTGAAGCGTGGGAAGCAGTAGCTGAGCGTCATAGCGCACAAGATATTGATGATGCCTTGAGCCAAAAGCCTTAAAACACAAGCTTAAGTAAGACTGTTCTATTAAATACACCACGAGTTAGCCACAATCTAACTCGTGTTTTTTATGTTTACGCATCAATTGAACATTGTTTTAAATTGAGCTAAATGTGATATCATCAAACACCTCACAAATGAGTTCGCACTAATACATACACAAAGCTAATAATTAAAGTAACCTTATTTATGACTTATCATCCAATAAGAGAATAACAAATGAAGCGATTACCCCTGGCGCTGGCATTAACCGCAGTCTTACCCAATTTGGCACACGCAGTCCCATTAGTTCGTTCCAATGATTCAGGGGTGGCACAAGATCAAGATTACTACACCCAAGATATTCGTAATACTCGCATTATCTATACCGAAGAGAACAAACCTCACGCCGAACATGCCGCTGCAGTAGAGCAAATTCTACAACCTGCATATGAAGATACTTTTGGCTTTAAAATGGATAGTCGCCTCAATGTTGGGCTGATGTCGTCTTATAACCAAATTGCCAATGGTTTTTCAAGCCAATACCCCCTCAACCGACAAATCAACTATATGGGCGGGGCGCAACTACCGGATTACTTCACTTCCAGTTCATGGTTAGACACATTATTATTCCATGAAACTGCGCACGACTACCAAATGAATGCCAAAGATAATCTGATCTCACAATCGATATTTAGCGTCCTACGTACCGGGAACATTGGCCCTGTTGGCATTATTCCCGCCGTATTGCCTAACTCAACCTCTGCACGCTTTATGCTTGAAGGGAATGCGGTATTGAATGAATCGTGGCATGGGCAAGGCGGACGACTCTACAGTGGCCTTTATCGAGCAATGACACATGTTCACGCCAAAGCAGGTTATTTAACACCAAAACGCCTTTATAACGACACTCTCTTCTTTCCGTTTGGTGAAAGTGCCTATATCTTTGGTTCGCAATATCAATATTACCTAGCAGAAACTTACGGTTTAGACACCGCCAATAAGTTCTTTAAAAACCACTCCCAACACTGGTTATGGCCTTTCCAAATCAATAATCCAACCAAACAAACCGTGGGAGAAACTTTTGATACCACATTTGCCGCTTGGGCAGAAGAAGAAACCCAACAAGCGAAAAACATGCAATTAGCGCAAGGTAAAGTGATCGCTCGCTCTAAATATTATGGTGAACTCAATACGCAACAAGGTCAGATTATTTTCTTAACCAACCCTGATGCTGTGAGCGCACCTAAATTAGTCCGCTATGATTTAACTACTGGGGATGTGAGTGAAGAAAATAGCAGCTTAGACATGGGCAAGGTGTACAACATAAACGATGAAGATTATACCGTTTCAGGTCGAAGAACTTCGGTTTGGCGCACTACGCAAGGGTTATTTGATGATGATGCTCTAATCAAAAGTGGCAGTGAAGGTCGAGTCCACCAAGGCTTTATGAGTGATGGTCGTGACGTGTACTTCAAAACCACCGAGTCTTTTGTTCAACCTCAACTTTATGTTGGTGATGAGTTTTATCAAGCGGTGAATTCCTCAGTATTGGTTAAGAATGACGACCTTTATTACTTCATCCAAAAAGGCAATAGTCGCACTTTATATCGCAATAAAGAAGCCATACTCACCTTGCCTGCTTTCTATGCGATGGTGAAAGATGTCGATAGCCAAGGTCAGGTCTACTTTATTGCCAATACTGAAACCGGCAGCTCACTTTTTAGAACTAAAAATGGCAAAATTGAACGTGTTCTTAGCTCAGATAACATCATTGATGCGAGACTTATCAATGACAAGCAAGTGGTAGCAACCGCGATCTCAGCCGATGATTATTACTATACGATTGAGCCATTAGAAGCTAAACATCAAGCGCCTTACCAAGTGACATTATTATGGGATGGTGAAGATGGCCTTGCCGAGCAGCAACAACAAAAGCTGGCGCAACTAAAACCCGTGCCACTCAATACTGATAGCGACTACGGTTTTTTTAACAATATTCGTTATAGTCGCGGTTCATTAAATGCTTTCGCTGTGGTAGAAACCGATGATCAAGATGAAGATGAAATAAAGTGGCGCTATAACGCAACCTTTGAATTTACCGATCCGCTGCATCGCAGTACTTATCGACTTTGGGCGATGAATGATAGCGACTACAGTGATTTAATCGGCGCAGGCTTTAGTAATAACCAATATTTTTTGATGGTTGGTGTCCGTGGTTACTACGTATTAAATGACAATTACTCAGATCCGAACCAACAGAAAAATCAAACTCGAGACGGAGGTGTCGCCGCGCAATTACGTTTGCCTTTCCTTCAAACTGGTTTTTGGGATGCTGAAGTATCGGGTAATTATTATCAAGATTACAAGTTAGACGAGCGCGAACCATTATCAGTACAATTCGATATATCTCGTACCGAACATTATGGTAATAGTTGGTTGTTAAACAAAGAAGCGGCATTATCAGTTTATGGTGTTCAGGACCGAAACGATAATATTAGTGGTGTATCGCTATCACTCGGCACAGATTTACCCGCTGAGTTTTACATTAATCTCTCAGGTAAATATTCAAACAGTGATACCAATCAAGTAGGTAGGAGTGAACGCCGAGGGGTTGAATTAAGCGAAGGTACTGATTTTATTAATAATGACCCAAGCACCTTTATTATGCCATCGCTCAAAGATGACGCTTTTGCCGAAACCGCTAGCTCTGCTCAATTAAAATTGTCGAAAGTAATTAACCTTTCTGCTTATTCGTTCAAAGGGCCTATTTCTTTGCGCCGAGAAATGGTTGAAATGTCGTATCGTCGTTATGACTTAGGCCAGGTAAATGCACTCGGCGATATATCGATAAATCAAGGTATCATAGGGCTACATATTGATACTTTGATCATGAATGTGTTACCAATCGGTTTCTACACTCAATATATTCGCAGTGATAATAACCCATTAACCGATCAAGATAGTTTTCAAGCAGGGCTATCTTTACCGTTGTAAAACAGCTAAAAATAATGAGATGTAGAGATATTGCGTAGGAAAAAAGCTTGAGAGGGGTCATCGAGGTCACTCTCAAGTAACCAAGAACAAACAGTAGCTTTTCGGCATACTCAAATTGATCAAATATTAAATGGAATTGGTATTTAATGGCATGATACAGACGTAAAAAAGCCCACTATTTCTAGTGGGCTTTTTTTATTTTTAGATTTATAAAAATCTAAAAACTAAATTCAAGCCTGGCGATGTCCTACTCTCACATGGGGAAACCCCACACTACCATCGGCGCTATTGCGTTTCACTTCTGAGTTCGGCATGGAATCAGGTGGGTCCACAATGCTATGGTCGCCAAGCAATATTCT
>NZ_JAAUWS010000040.1:0-21850 GCF_014694465.1 Vibrio sp. S11_S32
GATTATATAACTTCCAGTTTTTGGTCTTATAACGAGGTTTTGGCATGAATATCGATGGTTTAGTGGGGAGTAAACGATCTGATCGTCAGTTTCACATTTAGTTCCATCGAATTACGCAACAAAGCCATTAATAGTAAGAAGTATTGTTATTCTCATCAGTTTAACTAATTAGTATTAAACTCTCTTATTTGTATATTTCTACTTTTAGATCCTATCCTTAGGTGGTAGTTTTGCATCGAAATTATCTTGTTTGCCGCTATAAGGAAAATAATAATGAAAAAAAGATATATTGCACTCATCGTTTTGATCGGTGTCGCGATTGGCTGGGCCACGTTAGGTGGTACTCAAGCAGTGTTACATGCGACATCAACCACTGAATTTTGTGTGTCGTGCCACACTATGCAAAAACCCCTTCATGAGTACCAAGGTTCAGTTCACTTTAGTAATAGCAAAGGTATCCGCGCAGAATGTGCCGATTGTCATATTCCGCACCAACCAGTGGATTACTTGATCACTAAAATCCGTGCCTCGAAAGATATCTATCATGAGTTCGTAACCGGTAAGATTAATACCGACGAAAAATATGAAGCGCACCGTTTAGAAATGGCTCAGACGGTATGGAGTCAGCTAAAAGCGAACGACTCTGCTACGTGTCGTTCTTGTCATAGCTTCAATGCAATGGAATTGTATGACCAACCGAAAGGCGCACGTGAAATGCATATTTCAGCGCAAAAAGAGGGTCAAACTTGTATCGATTGTCACAAAGGTGTGGCTCACATGACGCCACAAGTTAAACTTGATACTTCGGCTTTTGATCATTTATACGATTTAGCCAAATCAACGCCGAAAGATGCGGCGCAAGTATACCCACTTGATTTTATTAAGATGGGCGAACTGGCAACGATCAACCCTACCGTTGAACTTAAAGTTGAAAAAACGGATGGTGATAAGCGCACAGTGACGGTTTCTGGTTACCAAATGAAAGGCGCAGAATCGGTGATTTATCTTGGCAATGGCCAACGTTCAATTTTGGCAAGTGTATCGGAAGCCGGTCAAAAAATGCTTAAGTTGGGCGCAAGTTCGAAAGATGCGTACGGTAATGAATGGCGTAGCGCGAGTTTAACCGGTGAGATCAATGCTCCGGTTTTAGATTCAAATAAAGAAATTTGGAAGTATGGTGAAAAGTTAGACAGCACTTATTGTTCAACGTGTCATGCCAAGATCCCACCAAAGCACTTTACTGTGAATGCATGGGGACCGGTTGTGAAGACCATGGGTAGCCGTACGGATATCTCAGATCTTAATCTAGAAATCCTAACTAAGTTTTTACAAAACAACGCAAAAGACGTTGTTAAATCAGAACAATAAGGAGTGAGTGAACATGTCTAATATTTCACGTCGTAAATTCTTAAAAGGCTCTGGCGCAACTGCTGGTGCTATGGCTATCGCATCGATCGTGCCGCTACCGTCAATGGCAGCAGAGCCTAAAATTGGTCGTACCGATGGCAAAATCATGACCGCTGGCCGTATGGGTGTATTACTGGCAGAAGTTAAAGATGGCAAACTAGTATCAACCACAAACGCTTTACCACAAACCGTGGTCAATCATCTGCAAAGTACTGGGCCTTCTCAAGTTCATACTAAAGCTCGCATCAAGCACCCGATGGTGCGTAAAGGTTACTTAGCTAATCCGGAAAACCCACAAGGTGTGCGCGGTAAAGATGAATACGTACAAGTGACATGGGAGCAAGCTTATAAATTGGCTCATGAACAACACATGCGTATTCGTAAACAGCATGGCGCAGAGTCAATTTTTGCAGGTTCTTACGGTTGGCACTCGAGTGGTGTTCTGCACGATGCTCGTACCTTGTTACAGCGTTATATGGGACTGGCTGGTGGTTATAGTGGTTCACTAGGAGATTACTCTACCGGTGCCGCGCAAGTTATTATGCCGTATGTGGTTGGCTCGATAGAAGTGTATGAGCAACAAACCACTTACCCTGTGGTCATGGAGCATTCAGAAGTAGTGGTACTTTGGGGGATGAACCCAATTAATACCTTAGAGATTGCTTGGACTGCTAATGATGGCCAAGGTTTAGAATTTTTCCATCAACTGAAAAAATCGGGCAAAACCGTTATTGCGATTGATCCAATGCGTTCTGAAACCATTGATTTCTTCGGTGAAAATGTTCAATGGATCGCACCAAACCCAATGACCGATGTGGCATTGGCAATGGGTATCGGGCATACCTTAGTGAAAAACAATAAACATGACACTAAGTTTATTGAGAAATACACACATGGTTTTGATAAATTTAATGATTATTTGTTAGGCAAAACTGATGGCGTGGTAAAAGATTCAGCTTGGGCTGAAAAAATCACCGGTGTCTCAGCTAAGCAAATTGAATTGCTAGCAGAGATCTTCTCTAAAAATCGCACCATGTTAATGGCTGGTTGGGGTATGCAGCGCCAGCAATTTGGCGAGCAACGTCACTGGATGATCACAACGCTAGCGGCAATGCTGGGTCAGATTGGTCTGCCTGGTGGTGGCTTTGGTTTCTCTTACCACTATTCAAATGGTGGTAATCCTGCGCGTGATGCTGGTATTTTACCGTCAATTTCATCAAGCATTAATACTGGAGCATCGGAAGGTGGGGATACCAGTTCTTGGCTAAATAATGGCGAAGGGGTGGTTAATGCTTTCCCAGTTGCGCGTATTACGGAAGCCTTGGAAAATCCAGGTAAGCAGTATCAACATAATGGCCATACGTTAACGTTCCCTGACACTAAGATGATTTGGTGGTGTGGTGGCGGTAACTTTACTCAGCATCAAGATACCAACCGCTTAGCGCGTGCGTGGCAAAGTCTTGAATTATCAGTGGTGTCTGAAATATATTGGACCGCAGCGGCAAAACATGCCGACATCGTTTTCCCAATTACCACTAGCTTTGAGCGAAATGACTTAACCATGGTTGGTGATTACAGCAGCCAATATATCGCACCAATGAAGCAAGTTGTTGCTGCGCAAGGTGAAGCGAAGAGTGATTTTGATGTATTCTCCGAATTGTCTGAAATGCTATTTAAAGGCGGCAGTTCAGCTTATCGTGAGGGGCGCGATGAAATGGAATGGTTAAACCACTTCTATAAGATTGCGCAAAAAGGTGGACGTAACGCTCGTGTTCCAATGCCAAACTTTACTTATTTCTGGAAACAGAATAAAGAGTTTGAAATGAACTGGAATGAAGAAAACGCCAAGTTTGTTCGTTTTGCCGAGTACAGAAAAGATCCAATCATGAACCCACTCGGTACGCCAAGTGGTAAAATTGAGATCTATTCAAAAACCTTAGCCAGTTATAATTTACCAGATTGTCCAGCACACCCAACTTGGTTAGAACCGACTGAATATACGGGTAATGCTAAAGATGGTGAGTTGCAATTAATGACCGCGCACTCAGCAGTACGTTTGCACAGTCAATTTAACTATGCCGATATTCGCAAACAAGATGCTGTGGCTAATCGCGAACCTATTGTCATTCATCCCCAAGATGCAAAATCTCGTGGTATTAAAGATGGTGACTTAGTCCGTGCATTTAACCAACGTGGTCAAGTCTTAGTTGGTGCAAAAGTAACAGATGGCATCAAACAAGGCAGTGTTTGTATCCATGAAGGTGCTTGGCCTGACTTTGACCCGAAAACGGGCATTGACCGTAATGGTGGATCGAATGTGTTAACTCTCGATATTCCAGCGTCACGTTTAAGTAATGGTTGTGCAGCCAACTCTGCATTAGTGAAAATTGAGAAATGGATAGGTGAAGCTCTGCCGATGGAAGCATTTGAGCCACCAAAAGGTGCGTAATTTGCTCTAAAGTAGTTTATAGAAAAATGAAAACCGAACGTTATGATGATGTTCGGTTTTTTTATTCTTTGATCAGAATTTGATAAAACATTCAGATATCAAAGCGTTTAGTATTATACTAACTAATAATTTCAGATATTTATCAAGTGTAGAGAGAAATAACAATAATGAATCCAATCGATGATAACGACCGTCGTTTTGTCAATAATATTGTTGAATCCGCGACTAGGATTGGCTTGATCTTTGTGCTCATTTTGGGCACCTACTATATAGTGCAACCCTTTATTTTACCTGTGTTATGGGGGGCGATTATTGCGGTGGCACTAAACCCTATCGTGAATACATTAAGTCAGCTCTTGAAATTAAGACGTTCTATAGCATCAGTACTATTGGTCATCATTTGTATCGCCGTCATGATAGTGCCGTTTGGGATGGTCTCAGGCTCATTATACGATGCCTTAATGAATATTACCCATCTGGCGTCATCAGGAAACTTCACAAGCTTTACGCCAAATGAGTCGATTAAAACGATACCATTTATAGGTGAACGACTTTTTGACGGCTTAATTTACGTCTCAACACATGGCAAAGAGCTCGCAATGGAACACTTACCGCAAATTAAACAAGTGCTCACTACATTGCTTTCTACATTTGGTAGTGGATTAACCGGTGTCCTAATGTTTGTCATTTCATTAATTATTGCTGGTGTGTTTATGGTGGCGAGCCAGCCTATCGCCAAAATTGTTGTTACTATTTTTGAACGTAGTGCCGGTGAGCATGGCTCAGAATGGGCTGAAATGACGGCAAAAATCATCCGTAGTGTATTGGTTGGAGTGATAGGGGTTGCGTTTATTCAAACCGCTATTATTAGTGCAGCCATGTTTACTTTCCACATTCCTGCGGCAGGCTTATTTACCATTATCATTCTGGTGTTATGTATTGCTCAACTGCCGGCTATTTTAGCTATAGCCCCTTTAATCGGGTACATGTACTTTACTGCAGACACGACTTCGTTTTTGATTTTTACCATCTGGGGGATCGTTGCAGGTTTGTCGGATAATATCTTAAAACCACTTCTAATGGGGAGAGGGATCTCGGTTCCAATGCCTGTGATTATCATTGGTTCTTTGGGAGGTATGATGTATGCGGGTATTATCGGCTTATTTTTAGGCGCGGTGGTACTTGCATTATGGTGGGGTGTATTGACGATATGGTTAGGCGAGAATAATGAAGAATCATTATAATATAGTCATATAAATAGGATTAGCCGACTATACCTGAAGATAGCATCTTATGTGATGGGTATAGCTTTAATTTTATTAGGATAAGTTGTGTATTAGTTGATTTCTAGGGCGCAACTATTTAACCTTCACTAATACTCATTATTTTAATAAACCATTCACATATAATATGGTAACTAATATGAAAATAAGTCTTCTATCTTGCTCTATTTTTGCTGCACTTACTTTTGCTGCAAGTTCTGCTTATGCTGATAATACTGTCGAAAATAATACTCTTTATCTTGGCGCCAAAACGGGTTGGACCAACTTTGACTCAAACTGTCAATCAGGTGAATCTTGCGATAATGATGCCTGGGGGGGCAGTGGCTTAGTCGGTTATCAAATTAGTAATTGGCTTGCGATTGAAGGGGGCTATAACTATTTTGGTAATGATAAACATACAGGTAGTTCTAAGTACGATAAAGTCAAAAGTCAAAACGTTGAACTCTCTTTTAAGGGGGATTGGTACCTGTCTGACAATTGGAACTTATTTGGTAAAATTGGTGGTTCTTATAACGATGTAAAACTCCCAGATGCTGATAATGTCTCATTAATGTTAGGTACCGGTATTGAATATCATATTAGCCAGAGTGTCCGACTGCGCGCCGAATATCAATGGTTCGATAATATAGGTGAGTATGACCATTATAAAAGCAGAGGTGATGTCAATTACGTAACATTTGGTATTATTTATATGTTCGGACAAGATGCTTATAAAGAGCCTGTTCTTGCAGCTCCTATTTCTATGGAACAGATTGAACAAGATCAAGTTGGAGACTACAAAGACGTTGCCGCGCCAGTACAAGTTGAAAAAAATGATACGTCAATGACTTTAGTGACGGTTAATTTTGCAGAAAAATCCGATGAAATTTCACTAGACAGTTACGTTACTTTGCAAACGGTAGTCGATCAACTCAATGCTCATCCAGAACAAACCGTTACGATAACCGGTTATACTTCAAACTCTGCAAATTCCATTGCTGAGCAGAAAGTACTGTCAAAACAGCGAGCAAAAAATACCGCCGAGTATCTGGAGTCACATGGCATTGCTTCTGATCGTATTATGACCGAAGGTATGCGAGCTAAATCGCCAGTTGCTGATAATAGCACTGAAGAAGGCCGAGCGAAAAACCGCCGTGTTGAAATAATCTTTCAATAATCAGGCCAATGAGTAATAAAGTTTTAAGTTCAAGTTTAATGCTTAGGCTTTGATATTAAAGATAAAAAGCGTCATTGATTTGGCGCTTTTTTATATGTGTTTAACGAGGGTGTGAATATCAATTCTGATGCTCGACTTGTAATAGTTGAGCGGTAACAAAACCTTGGTAGCCATAGAGGGAGAATTCTGCCAATTGTTCAAGCTGCTGACTGGTTTCGATCTGCGTGGCAATCACTTTAATCATCAGGCGGTCTGCAATGCGTAAAATAGCGTTAAGGACATCGGTTTGTTGCTGCTGATCGATATTGATGGTGTAAGCAAAATCGAGTTTGACGTAACTCGGGCTAAATTGGTTTAAATACCGAATCGCACTAAAATTACGGCCAAACTTATCAATACCATATTGATATTGATATTGTGCAAGTACGTCGCATAGCTGTTGAGCGCTGGCGGGATAATCGATGAATGCATTTTCGGGGAGCTCGAAAATAAGCTGCTCAGATAGGTGTGGATGGCTTTGAAGTTTACTTGTAAGCCAACGTAAGAAATTATCACTATTGATGCTATAAATGCTGATATTGACCGTGACAGGTTCAATATTAACCGCTGAACTAAGGCGCACAAATACCAATTCTAGTACATGCATGTCGAGCAATAAACCCTCTGTTTCATACTCAATTGAATCAATAAATTGCGCGGCTGAAAATCGTTCATCACCTTGCTCGATATAGGCAAATATTTCTTGATGTATTGGTTGATGTTGGCGGTTTATCACATATTGAGTGTGCAGTTTGATCTGTCGTTGATTGACAGCGTTTTTGATTAATTGCTTCCATTCTTGCTTGGTGCGGATCTTCAGATCTGGATTGCTGTCTTGATCAAACAAAGCAATCGATTTTCCTGAAACTAAACTGGCTTCTTGAATCGCTATCTTTGCCTTATGTAACATATTACTAATATCATCATTTTTTGAGTTTATTACTAGGCCGAGCATCGTATGTTGGGTGCTAATTCTAAAAGGGTCAGATTGTAAGTTGTTCGCTAAATGCATCATTTTTTCTGCTAGATCATTTAAACGTTGAGCACAACAGTGCGTTGTTATGATGACAAATTCATAGTGGCTGATACTAGCAATGGTAGAGTTATCATCCAAAAGGCTGGATAAGCGTTGGGCCAGAAGACGAGAGAGAGACTCAGCGTTCGCGATATTCTCGAGATCGAAACCATCAGTAATAGCCGAATCGATATTATTTTCTTCGAGGTGTTGTGAAATCAGGTTAGATCGTAATAAAACCAGCCCACCTAGAGTGGAGCGGCTATGAGTAGAACCAGTAAATTTGGCTTTTAAATAATCTAGATTGCCTAATTGTGTGATTGGGTCTTGATAAGCAATTTTTCGCAACTGTTCATTTTCGTGCGCTTTTTGTTCAAGATGACTTTTGATTTTTTGACTCATAAAATTGAAACTAGTGACAAGGGTACGAAGATCTTTTGCGGCAGGTAAAGCAATAGCCTCACCAAATTGCTGCTGCGCGATAGCATTCGATTTTTGTTGCAACTTTATAAGAGGAGAGAGTAACTGACGTAGGAACACCGCAAGTAACAATACCCCAATAATAAACACGATAAGCATGTTGATAAAGAGGTGAGTGGTGGCTTTCCACAGTTTTGAGTAGGCGTTATGAGAACTGCCAGTGATTTCTATGCTAGCGATAGCTGTATTGTTCCATACCACATCAGATTGTGCGGTGACGGGGTTAATTTTAACCAAAGAACGAAACCATTGAGGAGGTGAAAGTGGTGGATGTGGGTCATGCCAAGTTAATGGCGTGTTTTTAAGACCGTTATTTTGAGAGTCTTGATTTTGAGTCGATATAGCCTGAGATAGTCGCTTTTTAGTCAAAAAGTTTAGTGTGGTAGTACCATGAAATCCGAGTCTATAAATTGAATCGATGACGGCTTTCGTCCCATCAATATCTTGAGTGCTAAGATGCGGTAGAGTCGCCATTACCATCGCAGTTAATAAATTATTAACACCAATAGTTTGTTGCTCTATAAGGTAGTGCCGAGCGGTGTTGTATTGAGTGATAAAGACAGAAGAAATAAGAATTAAAAAGATGCCTAACATCCCTGTCACGAGTCGTTGGTATAACGTCATACGGTATTCACACTTATTTAGCTTGAAGAGCAGAGAGTGATAACTGTATCGAGTTTACCTACGATTAGATAGCATCTATCTGCACAGGAATAGCTATTTATGACTCAGATCAAGAGGCATCAGTAATATAGCCTTGGAAACCACTAATACTAAGATTAGCGAGCTGTTCTAGCTGATCTTGCGTTTCCACTCGCGTCGCAATTGTTTGCATATTTAAGTTATTTGCAATACGAGTAATGGAAGCAAGTACATCGTATTTAGCCGGATCATCCAACTGGTTGGTATAGGCAAAATCAAGTTTGACATAGTGTGGCCGAACTTGATATAGGTATTCAAGTGAGCTGAAATTATGGCCAAAGTGATCGATACCAAATTTAAAGCCATATTTATTGAGAAGATGAGTGAAAATCCTCGTACTTTGAGTTTTCTTGATAAAACTGATTTCAGGCAGTTCGAAATATAAATACTCACGCAGATTAATATTATTGGCTAATTTATCTTCTAGTGAAGCAATAAATTGAGCATCATTAATGCTATATTTCGTGATATTGACCGCGATAGGAGAGGGTTCGATAGAGTTATTAAGATACTCAGTTACTAAGGATAGAATATGATCATCAAATTGGGCCGCAATCGGGGTTTGTTCCAATGCGGTGATAAAGTGATTCGCATTGTAGATTAGGCCATCTATTTCAATATACGCAAATACTTCATGTTGAATGTGCTGTTGTTGCTTATCGATTGCGGCTTGCAGTGTGATCTTGACTAGACCATTGTTGATTGCATGCTCGACAAGGCTTTGCCATTCCATTTTCCCTTTGGTGAACTGAGGTGAAATCGAACTGGTATCGAGAAGATAGGTGCTATTTTCACTTTGCTGACGAGCTTGAGTCAGCGCATTATCGAGTTGGCTAAAGACGGTTTTAGTATCGTTTTGGTCATGGATCATCAGCATACCAATTGATGCTGAGCTTGCAGTGTTTGGATCGGAAGATAACTCTTTGACTATTTTTAATGTTTTGTTTGAAATACGGTCGAAGTCGTCTTGTTGGCAATGAGGGATCAACAGAATAAATTCAGAGCGACTAAAGCGAGCTAAGGTGTTTTCCTCACTCATGAGTCTAGATAATACGGCCGATAAACTTCTCACCAGTTGATCGGCTTTTTGAAATTCTTGATTTTCATAAGCATCATTAATGCTGTCTACCTGAATTAAGCACACGCCACAATAGTCCATGCTATCAGAATCTAACCAAGGTTCGAGTTGAGTAATAAAAAAATCACGATTACTTAATTCTGAAACGGGATCTTGGTAAGCACGAATTCGAAGACGGCGGGCTTCTTCAGCTGATTGTTGGTAATAGGTTTCAATATGCTGACTCATGTGATTCATCGCTTGGACCACATCAGATAATTCACGAGTATTCACCGATGGAATAGGCTCTCCAAATTGATCAGAACTGATCTCGTTAGCTCGTTGTTGAATACCTTTTAATGGCTTGAGCATGACTTTTAAAATAAAGGCTAAAGAGAAAGCCGACACAATCGCAATGGCAATAAACGCGGCCAGTAAATAAATAGTCAGTGACCATAATTCATCGTAGGCGTTATCGGCATTACTGGTGACAGTTAATGTGGCGGTTTGCAGCCAACCATCCATCAATACTTGTGATTGTTTTAAGTTCTTAAATAAGTCTAGTTTTTGAAACCAAGTCGGGGCAATATTGGTATCATCTTGGTATTTACGATCTATTTTTTGGCTTTTATCCAACATCTCAAAATGAATATTGTCATAATAACCGCTGTCAAAAGTCGCATTAATCACCGACTCAATACCTATTTTATCTTTATCTTTAATGTATGGGGTTAGGGCAATATTCATTGAACTAATGGCATTAGTGAGTGCGATCTTTTGCTGCTGCTGAAGATAGGTATGAGTTGAGTTGAATTGCAAACCAAACACAGTGGTCATTAGCACCAAAAGCACAAGGGATAACCATAAAAGAAATTGCTGATATAGGCTCATAGTGTTATTGATCCAAGTTGATTATTGGGTGTTTAGTATTTTGTTTTTTACTGCGTTGTTGTAAATCTTTCCATAAGCTTAAGTTTGAGGCGTCACCGGCGACTATCGAGTTTATGCTTCGTTCACGTTTTTTGGTGATCCACAGTTTACTGGCGTTAAAACTGTAAATAGGCACTAAATCTTGACGTTGATTAGCTGGTTTGATCTCACCATCGATATTATCGAGTATAACAGGCATTGAACTGGGTGTTTGATAGTAGGCTACCACCATGTGAAATTGGTTTAAGGTGAGCGATTTTACATAGATAAGATGGAGTTTAGAGTCAGCGATTCCGAGTTCTCGCAAGCTGGAGTATTTAGCGATACTAAAATCTTCACAATCACCACCACCCACATCAAGAAATTGAATAGGGGTTGCCCAATAATCGTTTTGCCCCCACAACTTAATATCGTCGATAAAAACCAATTGATTAAAAAAATCATTAATTTTATTGAGTTTTTGTTGTTCGGATAAAGTTTGTATTGAATTAATGAGATTACGCCAAGCGGTGACGCGTAATCCAGCTCGTTCGCCAAAGTTTTGGCGGCTAAAATCAATTTGTTGTTGATCGCTACCGGTGAGAGCAATCGCCCTCACCGATAAAATTAACAACACAGAGAAGATAGCCCATTTAAGCCAACGGAAATCTCGCCAAGAGGTCTTAGCCTTTGCGTTGTTCAGAGTTAATCTTTACGTTTATCATAGATAGTCCAACTGTCAACGACGCTACTATCCATACCTTCAACAGTGGCGGTTACCCGGCGGCTAAATTTATTAATTTCTTCCTTAGTTTGGCCAGCAACAGGTTCACTATCACCAAAACCAATTATTTGTATACGATCGCTTTCTACTCCAGAGTTGATCAGTGCTTTATACACATTCGCCGCACGACGTCTAGAGAGGTTGAGGTTATGGTCGGAAGGACCAACGGGGCTTGCATAGCCATTTAACACAATATAAGTTTTTGGATACTTAGCCAAAAATTGGCTCATAGCATTAATATGATCAAGATAGAGTTGAGTTATCTCATCAGAATCATTAGCAAACAGAATATGCAATTTTTTCTGTTCAGTAACAACCTTGATTTCTGGACAGCCATCGTTGTCAACGACAGCGTTTGCAGGAGTATTGAGGCACTTATCTCGTGCATTGATCACTCCATCAGCATCAGCGTCTCCAATATCACTTTGTTGATTGGCGAGTGGAGGCGGTGGGGCATCTAACACTGAACATGCTGAAAGCAACAGCACCATTAAAGAGATCGTTAACGTTTTCATAGTCTGTCCTTACTTAACTGATTTAGTCCATTGATCTGGAATAGCAACACGTAATTCATTGAGTAGCAGTCCAGTGGAATTGAGTAAACGATAATTTGATAGCACACCATCATAGTGAGCGGCTAAATACGCTTTACGAGAGTCAAACAGTTCATTTTCAGTGTTAAGTAAATCGAGTAGAGTACGTTTACCAATTTTGTATTGTTTACCATAGGCAATAATAGTTTTCGCTGCAGAGTCTACATGCTGTTCAAGATATTTTTCTTGAGCTGATGCTAGGTCACGAGCACTCCATGAAAGACGGGTGCTTTGTTCAAGCATTTGATAGGCTTTGTCGCGAATATCTTTAGCTTTGGTTAATTGATAAGCCGCCGCTCGGCCTTTAGCCGCATCGCTACCACCGTTATATAAGTTATAATTCATTTTTAGCATGACTTTTAATTCATCGACATCATTGCGGCCATCGCCATCAAGTTCGTCACCGAATTTCTGTGAACCTTCAACTGTGAACGTCGGTAGCATAGTACCAGTATCTTGGTTGTACTGTGATTTGGCCGCCAGAATATCGTGATAAGCAACATGCAGGGTTGGATTATTCGCTTTCGCTTTTTTTAGCGCATCTTCTAATGTTGTTGGTAGAAAATTGGCATCTACTTGTGGTTTTTTAAGATCTTTAGGGTATTCACCGGTCACGCGTACAAATGCAGTAATTTTATCGTTAAGATTACTTTGCGCGGATAATAAATTGGTATTGGCAGAAGCGACACGACCTTGTACTTGAATTAAATCGGCAGTGGAACTTAGGCCTGAATCAGTTCGTTTTTGAATGTCTTTTAAGATGCGGTTATGCACTTCAATATTTGCCTGTGATAATTTAACCACTTGCTGCGCTTCAATTACATCCAGATAAGCTTGAACGGTTGATAGCGCCGTATCTTGAGCATCGGCCAGCAATTGATAACGCTGGGCTTCAGTTTCTGATTTATTACGTTGAATATCGTTATAAGTGCTCGAACCATCCCAAATTAACTGTCGAATACTGATTTGGGCGTAATGAGGGTTAAAATCACCATTGGTACCACTAGGATCATCATCGTAATCTTCATAACCGACCCCGGCTTCGAGATCGACAGAAGGTAAATATTGACCTTGGGATTGACGGATCCCTTCGTTCTTAGTCATAAACTCGTTATAAGACGATTTTATGTCTGGGTTATTGATAAGTGTCGCCGCAATCGCTTGTTCAAGAGATTGGGCATAACTAGGTATTGCAAGCAATTGACAGCCAACTAAGATGGCTAATTTTGTTATATGTGTTTTTTTGATCATCATTACTCTCTTAATGCTAAACCGCGAGCTTTAAGGATTGATTTAGATAAGATCAGACCTCCAAAAAAGATCTGTCCTGCCCTTGAACCTTGTTTACACTTATCATATCGCTTCTTGTAAAAATTGAAAATTATTCATCTCATTAATTGGGCGACGTTGACATAAATGATTGTAAACTAAGTTATATGTTTAGTAAATATTCTGTTGGATTAAATCAATTAAACAGTATTTTAAACTTAGATTGGTTTGTCATTTCTGACAACATTAGCTTTGCTCTGTTGAGCTTTTGGTGTTGGCTTTTCTTTATTCTCTGGTGCAGTAGTGATTTTTTCTGCTGTTATTGGTGCGGTTTTGTTTGCTAACTGCTCGGTTACTGCTTTTTTGAGCGCGTCTTGAGCACTTGCTGCGGTAGTGGCAGCTTCTGGTGTTGAAGCGTTGTCTTTTTTAGGCTCTGATTTTTGCGTCTTACCAGTACGTAGAGCTTGTAGAACTTTGTCTCGCGGACCATCGGCAATAATTTTACCTTGTTCCATTACGATTAAGCGATCGACAATATCGAGCATACTCATTTTATGGGTGATAAGAATTAAGGTTTCATCATCCGCAATGCTTTTCATTTGACGTTTTATAAACATTTCAGAACGGTTATCCATACTGCTGGTTGGTTCATCCATAATAAGAACCGGTGGATTACCTAAAAATGCACGAGCAATGGCAATCGATTGACGCTGACCACCAGACAGTGCTGCGCCGCCTTCACCGACTTGCTTTTCAAGGCCCGCACTATCTTGTTGAGTAAAGTTAGTCACACCCGCACGTTCTGCCGCAAGCATAATATCTTTATCACTGGCTAACGGGCGGCCTAAAGCGATATTTTCGCGGATACTGCCATAAAACAAAGTAATGTCTTGTGGTACACAGCCCAAGTTACGGCGAATATCAATTTGATGTAGCTGATTCATATCAGTGTCATCGATTAATACCGTACCAGCGGTGGGTTTGTATAATCCCATTAAGATACGCTCTAATGTGGTTTTACCTGAACCAATACGGCCAATAATACCAATACGCTCACCTGGATTAATGGTTAAATTGATATCACGCAATGCAGGGGAGGTGGCATTTGGGTACGCAAAGCTGACGTTATCAAATTGAATTTTACCTTGGATTACCGGGCGATGGATGTAACGCTTGCCTTCTTCTTGCTCAGTTGGCATTTGCATTAGTTTATCAATAATGCCCATTGCCGATTTTGCTTGGTTGTAACGAGTTGAAAGCATCGCAACTTGGATCATGGGCCCTACAGCACGACCACTTAACATAGTAGAGGCAATTAAACCACCCATTGTTAGATCACCATTACCAATCAAATACACCCCGACTACAATCATGGCGACATTCAAAAATTGCTGTACGAATCCCGCGGCATTTTGTAATGAGTCGGTTAGGCGCTTAGATTTTAAGCTCCAGTTTGACATGTGAGCAACGGCTTCTTCCCAACGGTATTGATATTGGCTTTCTGCGCCAAACATTTTTAACGTTTCAAGACCCGCTAAGCTCTCAACTAAGTTGGCATTTTTCTGTGAAGCAAGGCGTGAACCTTCTTCGATAGTACGGCGCAAGGGGCGCTGTACTACAAAACTGTAACCAATTAGCAATAACACACCGATCAATGGCACTAAGGCTAATGGTCCGGCAATCATGTAAATGACGATCATAAAGAAGATCGCAAAAGGCAAATCAATTAAAGTTGTGACACTGGCTGAAGTGAAAAAATCTCTAATTGATTCAAATTCTTGCATATGTTTAGCAAAAGCGCCTACGGAAGGCGGTTTAGCTTCAAGACGGATACCCATAACATGGCTAAAGATTTTCGATGAGATCAAAATATCGGATTTCTTACCGGCCACATCTAAAAAGTAGCTGCGCATCATCTTTAAAATAAAATCAAAGATAAAGATAACAAATACACCGATAGACAAGACCCATAGTGAGTCATAAGCCAGGTTGGGAACAATTTTATCGTACACTAAACGTGAGAATAATGGTGCTCCCACGGCAAAGATATTGATTAAAATAGAAGCAATAAAAACATCACGATAAATTTTACGTGATTGATACAATGTGCTCCAGAACCAGTGACCATCACGGTTTTTAAGCATTTCTGGTGAGCGTTCGTCATAACGAAAACGTTTTTTAACCAAAAATAGCTGACCAGTATATTGCTGATTTAGCTCATCTAAGTGGATCCATTCCTGCTTGCTATCACTTTGAGATAAAATCACTTCCGCTTCATTTTTTTCGTAATCGATTGATAAGATCACGCAAGCATCATTATTTTTAAGTAATGCCACTACAGGTAGTAACAATGGCGGTAAATCGGTAAGCGGCAGTGTATCTAACTTGGCATTTAATCCGGCTATTTCAGCCGCGCGCGGAAATAAATGGACAGTAAGTAAGCCATCTTTTAGTGGTAAGCCTGCAACTAATGCGTCTGGTGAGTTGGCTTGACCATAATAACGGCTAATGTAAGCAAGAGAATTTAATAGTGGATCTTTAATTGGGTTCATTATGCCTGACCTTCATTGTCGTTATTAATTTGCTCGGTAACGAAACCTTGGAAACCACCAAGTTCGAGCTCGATCAGTTTGTCTTTTTGCTCCATGGTCTCAACTCGTGAGGCGATGGTGGTGATGTCTAAATTAGAGGCGGTACGAGTGATAGAAGTAATCACATCAGCCCGGACGTTATCATCGATCTGAGAAGTATAAGCAAAATCCAGTTTCACATAAGCAGGGCGATAAGCATTTAAATAACCGATTGAGCCAAAGTTATGGCCAAAGTTATCGATACCAAATTGATAGCCTTTAGAGTCGATGATATTACATAAGAGCTTGGTGTTATCCGGCTGTTTAATGAAACAAATTTCAGGTAGCTCAAAATAAATACGGTTTGAGAAGCTAGGATTCGTTTCCATTTTTTGGCTGAGCCAGCGCATAAAGCCGGTGTCATTGACACTGCTTTGGGTAATGTTAATTGCGATCGGGAACTTAGGATCGTAGATCTTACATTGTTCAAATACTTCATCAATAATGTGCATATCAAACTGAGCTCCACTGTCTAAGCTTTCAATCGCACTTAAAAATTGACCTGCGGAATAGCGAACATCGTCCTTTTGAATCGCAGCAAAGACTTCTTGGTGCATTAATTGATTATCGCGATTGATTGCTTTTTGATAGCTAAAAGTAAATTGCTTATTGGCGATCGCTTCATCAACAATACTTTTCCATTGCTGTTTACCAAAAGAGGATTGAGTCGAGCTTTCATGCGATGATGCATGAATAAATAATGGCGTGGCGCGATTGGTGCTAGCCTCAACTAAACCATTATCGGCATGCGCTAAAATGGTCGAGATAGTATCGTTTTCTTGTTTCATGACTAAAGCGACAGCAGCACGCATAGGCGCGATATCGAGTGGATCATTTTGTAGTGATGCGGTCATGTTCAGCATTGACTGACCAAGTTGTAGCATATCTTCATCTGAAGAATTTGGTGCCAATAACATAAATTCAGATTGATTAAGACGCGCAATGGTAAATTCTTCTGAAATGATTTCTTTTAAGCGAGCTGACAGTAGGCGTGTGACATTATCCCCTTCTTCATAGCCTTGTTGATCGTAAGTATCTTTTAATAACTCGACTTTTAGTAGTGCAATACCGCCTTTATTCTGGCTTTGTAACCATGATTCTAGTTGAGTCATCATATAATTTCGGTTAGCCAGCCCGGATACTGGATCTTGATAAGCTCGGATACGCAGTTTATCGGCTTCTTCTGCTTGTTGATTAAAATGCGCGCGAAGCTGTGTTGTCATTTGATTAAATGCGGTTACTACATCATCTAATTCTTGGAACTTTGGTCGTTCAAGAATTTCATCAAACTGATTGTCAGCTATTTTCTTGGCGTTTTCTTGAATCGAACGTAATGGAGCTAATATCTTACGGAAGATAAAAGAGAACAGAGCAATAACCACTAAGCCCGATAGGAAGAAAGTTAGTAATAATTGTTCGGCAGTTTTCCATAATTTCTGATATGCAAGATTAGGATTACTAGTGACGGTTAAATCCGCCAATTGTTGCCAGTCTGAGCCGACACGTACGGTTTTAGTATAAGGTTCTATATCAGATAGGAAGATAAACCAACCCGGAGCTGAAACTTTGGTTTCTTTTGAGGCAATCTCGATTACTTTGCCTTCTTCGATTGGCGTTAATTTAACATCGGAATAGTAGCTACTATCAAACATCGAATGAATTAAGTCAGTTGCGCCTTGATCATTTTTTACTAATAGGTAAGGCGTGAGTGCAAGACCAACGGCATCGACGGTATTGTCGACTTCAACGATCTGTCTTTCATTTAAATAATCTCGCGTATTGTTAAACTCTATAGCGAAGAGCACAGTGGCCGTGGCGAGGAATATCCCCATTACCCAGATCAAGAGCTGTTTATATAATGTCATGTGATTTCTCATCAAAATAGTGTTGCAAAAATTTGAGTTTTTTCAGACTAGATGGTGAAAAGCAACAATGTGACTGCTTTTTACCACCGAGTTCTAGATTTAATCTCTAATGTAAATTGCTTCTAGCACAAATAGTTTCTAGCGCAAATAGCCTAGGGGCACTATTCTCTTAAGGCTGAATTTGTGGTTTTTAGAACTGGCTTGAGTAAATAACTTAATACTGTACGTTTACCAGTGATGATATCGGCACTTGCTGTCATTCCCGGAATAATAGGTAATGGTTTGCCATCGGTACCTTTTAACTCATTTTCACCAGTACGGATCCGGACTTGGTAAAAACTATTACCTTCTTCATCTTGGATGGTATCGGCACTGATGGTTTCTACTGTTCCGTTTAAGCCGCCGTAAGTAGAAAAATTATAAGCAGTAAATTTAATCAATGCAGGAAGACCTGGGTGTAAGAAACCGATATCTTGCGGCGCGATTTTAGCCTCTATTAATAGTGTATCTTCGGTTGGAACGATTTCGATTAAATCCATACCTGGCTGGATAACACCTCCAATAGTATTGATATAGATCTTTTGAATTGTGCCGTTGACAGGAGAGGTCACAACGGTGCGGTTAACTCTATCTTTCAGACCCAATTGAGATTCACTCATACTAGCAAGTTGAGCACTGATTTTATTGAGCTCATTTTGATTGTCACTGCGGTATTTCAACGCAATATCTAGGTATTTGTACATGGTTTCTTGTACTGCAGATGTGGCGACTGGGATTTGCATTTTAGTGGAGGTTAAATCACGGCGAGTATCACTTAACTGACGACGTAACTTAAGCAATTCGATTTTAGGTACAACACCTTCCTTTGCAAGTGGTTCGGTGATTTTATACTCTTGATTCGCAATATTGTAACTGCTTTTTAAGTTGTTATAGCGAGAGCGGTTTTCATCAAGTTCACGCTGTTTTTGAGTGATTTGTTGCATCGCAACGTGTAGTTGGTTTTCTAAATTAGAAACATTGCCTTGATATTCATTATTTTGACGAGCCACTAAACGAGGGTGTTGTTTTAAAAAATCGGCATCAAAAGCTGGGGTTAACGCTTCATCAATAATGACACTATCTTGCCAATGATGAGCATCTTTAATTTTCGATTTATCGATCTTAACGGCATCTAATTGAGCCCTAAGTCGTAGTTGATCGGCATTCATGCTCGCGATATCGAGCGCCTTACCCTGAAAATCAAATTTAGCCTGTGTGTCATCGATAAGGAGTAGGCGTTGACCTTTTTTAACGGGTTGGCCTTCACGAACCATGACTTGTTTAACTATCCCGCCTTCTAAGTTTTGCACCACTTGCATTTGAGTGGAAGGGATCACTTTTCCGGTACCACTTGTTACCTTATCTAAACTAGCAAGTGAGGCCCAAATAAAAGCAATAACAAAGAAAAGTACAACCGTCCAGAGCATAATTCTAGGGGTGCGGGCAGTATTGAGCATTAATGCAGATGATTTGTCATCAACAAAATCCAATTGTTCAGTCGAAATATTTTTTTTCATGATTTACCAATAGCAGGCGATGCATATTATTAAAGTAAGGTAACTTAAAATGAATGATTTTTGTAAATATTCACTCGTAAGCTAGATGGATTTGATGGCCACATTTTGATTATCTATCAAAGTTCTATCATTTTATTATAATTTATTAATATTATAATAAAATGATAATTTTCGCAGGGGATTTTTATACATTTTGTGACAATTACCCTTTATTTTGTCATAGTTATTTGATGACAATATCAAACATTAATAAAGGCCCTCATTTTGCCCATTTAATAAGCAAGGCTATTTGAAACCCATTGTGTAGGGTGCTATACTATTAATAATTGTATACATTTGGTTTTATTGAGCTAACTCATTGTTTGTAATGAAAAATAATTAAAATCTCGCTATTGAGCTAGTTTAATCCGTATCGCAAGTTTACTGAATATCAAACACATTATTTATATTAATTTTTGCTTGGTGCCATCTGAGAAAAGAGGCCAATAGGATCGAAAACTATTGGTACTTAAACCAAGACCTAACGAATAAGTTGAGTGATCTATGGAAAATTCTAGTCCTGCTACGAATACGACAAATATCAATGTTGAAAATGGTGAAGTTTTTGTGATTAAACCGGGCCAAGGCGCGGTGTTAATCACAGGAGATTATCAGTTACAGCCTGATGAAGTTTTATTGGTTTCCCCCGGTGCTAATGCGACAGTTTCTGGTCAAGGGCAAGTACAACACATCCATAGTAATGCACATTCAACATCTATTGTGGCTGGCGATGAAGGTCCGGTTGCAACGCCTTTAGATGAGCAAGTTCGTTTTAACGCTGAAAACGCCGCAAATGCTCAATTCTCAGAGCAAGATATTACCGCTATTCGCGAATCTATCTTAAATGGTGATGATCCTACTCAAACGATTATTGGTGCTGAGCAGCAAGCAGCACAAGAAAATGGCGCTCAACCTGATGATATTGCTGCTATTCAACAAGCTATTTTAGCAGGACAAGATCCAACTGAAGTGACAGAAGCACCTGCCGCAGGTGTAACAGCCGGTGGTTCGGCGAATGAATCTTTCGTGACCGTCGCCTATGATTATGATTCGATGTTAGCTGAAGCTGGGCATGATACCGAAGGGTTCACTCGTGAATATTATGATGAAGCAGAGCAAAAACACACGGTATTTGCCGAAGGGGGGCAAGTTCTCGATGTCGAAGTCACAGAAGGCGATCTAGACAGTGGCACCGGATACCCAACTGAAAATTCGCAATCTGCCGTGGTAGAAAGTGGCAGCAATGCACTGGATCCGAGCTCATTTTATATTCCAGATGCCGAGCTTAATCAGCTTTTAGGTGAAATGAATAGCGAAATCACCTCAGGCGGCGAGCCGGTTAACTTTGTTTACGATGCGGACACTAATACCTTTATCGGTACTCAAGATGGTGAGCCTGTTGCTTCATTTGATGTCGATTTTGTTGCATTACCTAATGGTGATATGACGGTAACCGTTACCACCACGATTGATCGCCCACTGGATCATATTGATGGTGATACTACCGGTATGGTGACCACTGATGGGGATGATATTCATATTAACTTCCCAATCTCTGGTGATGATGTTCAAGGTAACCCAATTGTTGATCCTATCATTATTAATATCGATGTATTAGATGGTAATAATGAACAATTTGGCTTCGATACCGGCACCGACATCAATGAAAGTGATGATGCTAACACTGTCATCCATGGCCAAGTACCGCTTGATCTTGGTAGTGATGAAATGGCCAGCATTGTGTTTGATCCCAATCAACCGGCGCTGGAGGATATAACCAGTAATGGTCAACCAACTGACTATACTGTTGATGGGAATGTTGCCACCGTAACGGACATCAACGGTGAGCCTGTGCTTACCGTTGAAATTCAGACTGATGGTTCTTATACCGTTGAAGTAACTGGGCCGATCGATCAAGATGCGGATGATATCTTGCAGCTTGATTTAGGTATTATCGGTACTGATGACGATGGTGATACCGCCAATGGTGATATTCATATCAATATCGCCGATGGCACCGATGCCGCCGATGTAGACACAACGATTGATATTAATGAAGGTGATTTACAGCCTGATAATGATAATGCTGGGTATCCCGTTTCCGGCTCAAGTTCTGTCACTATTACGGCTCTTGACGATAATCTCGACCCAACTACATTGCGTCTTAGCGATGATGGTAAAACCCAATTAAGCTCAGAATTGGGGGAGATGACCACCAATGGTGGTGACCCAATTAACTTCAGCATGACCACCGATGCCAATGGCGTGACCACCATCTCTGGTGTGGATGGGGCGGGTAATCCGGTCCTAGACATCACCATGACCCCAACATTTGATCCAGCGACTGGTAATGTAACGGTCGATACTGTTGTTAATCAATATCAACCATTGGATGACAACAACGGCACGGGTGAGAATACCGGTCTTATTACCAACATTGATGATGTGATCTCAGTCGAGTTGCCATTTGAAATCGATGACACCGATGGTGATACGTCGGATGTGACGGTACACGTCAACTTTAAAGATGGTGAAGATCCAAGCTTTGGCGTGGACACGGGCGCCAGCATCACTGAAAATGACGGCACCCAAACCGCCAATGGTTCGATTGAATTTG
>NZ_JAAUWS010000041.1:0-21298 GCF_014694465.1 Vibrio sp. S11_S32
ATGTGGCTCCGATACGCGCAATTATCATTGAGTCGATCATTTTAGATTGAACTCGTACATAAGTTCGCAAGTATCAAATAATGGGGTGTTGACATGAGGGAGTCTACATAAGTGTATTAGCAAGAAATTCAGATAAACCCGAATAGATTTTACACACGATCGCTGCTAATCACTTCATTTATTGCCATAAGATACTCTAATAACGGTTTTTTAAAAGCATTTAGCCGATTTTATGCGATGGAGAAAGCGAGAACTGGGTTTAGCGAGCCAGTTGTGACAGGTGTGAACTTTCAATGTTTATATATTATTGTTAATTAACAATTACTTAAAATTGAGTCTAATTAATCACATCTAAGCATAAGTTCTCGCTTTCACGCAAAACTGCTTAATGCTCACAAAATTGAATTATAACTGTATATACACACAGAGCGAGACAGAGAATCGATTTACCGTTCAAAAGGATACTTAATGTATTGAGATAAATTCTAATCCTAACTAGGAATTGGGCAGAAACACCCCAACCCTTCCTAAATTTTGCTTGGTGGAAGTGCTCTATTTGATACAACAATCATGGATACTTGGTGAGGCTTCTTGTGCACAGGGATGTGCGGTTGATCGCCGAAGGGCTCACCACTCAATATTCAAATAAGCCACTACCGTTCCTCACCATTAATCTAATTCTCTTGTGCTAACCACAAAATTTTCTCATTGGACTCCATCTCATATATATACGTTAATGCGCGTGAATTCGATCGCAACCAAACGTTGGACTAACGCGTTAGGTTGTTGATTAACATGAAAATCCGTTTCAATTACTTATAGCGAGATACCGATGTGGAAAAATCTTTGAACTTAGAGCAAATCCGAGCTAACTACAATGTGCGTCACTGGAGCCAAGGCTTCTATGGCATTAATGATGCAGGTGAAATGACGGTTTCTCCTCGTGCCGATGGTGAGCATCAGCAAGTGCCATTAAGTGCGATTGTAAAGCAGATTGAAGCGCAGAATTTAACCCTGCCAGCCTTAGTTCGTTTTCCGCAGATCTTGCATCAACGTGTGCATAATGTTTGTGATGCGTTTAACCAAGCGATCGAAGAATACAATTACAACAACCGCTACCTATTGGTTTACCCAATTAAAGTGAACCAACAAAAAGAAGTGGTGGATGAGATTTTAGCTAGCCAAGCCGAACTTGAGCACAAACAATTGGGGCTTGAGGCGGGCAGCAAACCAGAATTATTGGCGGTATTAGCATTAGCGCAACAAGCCAGTTCTGTGATCGTGTGTAATGGCTATAAAGATCGTGAATACGTTCGTTTAGCCCTTATTGGTGAGAAGCTCGGCCACAAGGTTTTCATCGTGCTCGAGAAACTGTCTGAGCTTGATCTGGTGTTGTCTGAAGCGAAATCATTAGGCGTCACACCGCGCATGGGCTTGCGTATTCGTTTGGCTTCGCAAGGTGCGGGGAAATGGCAATCCAGTGGTGGCGAAAAATCGAAATTTGGCTTATCGGCTAACCAAGTGTTAACTGTGATCAATCGCTTAAAAGCAGAAGACCAATTAGAAACCTTGCAGTTAGTGCATTTCCATCTTGGGTCACAAATGGCCAATATTCGAGATGTACGCAATGGCGTAAGTGAAGCGGCGCGTTTTTACTGTGAGCTGCGTGAATTGGGCGCGATGTTAGATTATATGGATGTCGGCGGCGGTTTGGCGGTGGATTACGATGGGACGCGTAGCCAATCGCACAGTTCAATGAACTACGGCTTGGTAGAATACGCGCGCAATATTGTTTCTACTATTGGCGATATCTGTCAACAATACAGCCAACCAACACCGGCGATCATTTCGGAATCTGGACGTTCATTAACGGCGCACCATGCGGTATTGATCGCCAACGTTATTGGCACTGAAAGCTATAAAGCAGAACAAATTGATGCACCACAAGCAGATGCACCAACGCTATTGCATAACATGTGGCGCAATTGGGAAATTTTATCTCATGGCACCGATGATCGCGCCTTGATTGAAATTTATAACGACACTCAAAGTGATTTAGCCGAAGCGCATAATCAATTTGCGACTGGCATGATTAATTTGCACCATCGCGCTTGGGCAGAGCAAGTGTGTTTGCGAATTTGCTATGAATTACGCATGCAATTGAACAATAACAACCGTTTTCATCGTCCAATTTTGGATGCGTTAAATGATCGTTTGGCGGATAAATTCTTCGTCAATTTCTCTTTGTTCCAATCACTACCTGATGCGTGGGGGATTGATCAGGTGTTCCCTGTGATGCCACTGAGCAACTTGAACCAAGTGGAACAAACTCGCGCAGTGATGCTAGATATTACGTGTGATTCAGACGGCGTTATTGATCAATATGTAGACGGTCAAGGCATTGAAACCACTTTGCCAGTGCCACGTTGGAATAAAGACACGCCGTATCACATCGGCTTTTTCCTTGTTGGCGCCTATCAAGAAATTTTAGGCGACATGCACAACTTGTTTGGTGACAGTCACTCTGTGGTGGTGAACGTAAATGAAAAAGGCGAGCCAGAAATTATTTCGATTAATGAAGGTGATACGGTCGAAGATATGTTGCGCTACGTGCATATTGATGTCGATGATATTCGCCGTAACTATCGCGAATTAGTCACCAGCCGAGTGGATGGCAGTGAGCAAGACAAGATCATGGCAGAGCTCGAGCAAGGCTTAACTGGTTACACTTATTTAGAAGATTTATAACGGTGGATGAAAACAACATGAGTCAATTTAATGATTTGTTTAGCAAACCAGATAACTCACTGTATTCAAACTCGATGAGCTTTTTACGTCGTCCTATGGTGCAAAATCCCGTCGAAGCTGATGCGGATGTGGTGGTACTTGGGGTGCCGTTTGATATGGCAACTTCGGGTCGTGCCGGCGCTCGTATGGGGCCAGATGCGATCCGTCGCGCCTCGGTTAATCTCGCATGGGAAGGCAAAAAATTTCCATGGGATTTTAATCTATTCAAACACACTAATGTGGTCGATGCGGGCGATTTGGTATTTGATTGCGGCGATGCGGAGGATTTAACCCAACGCCTACAAGCCGCAGCAAGCGAGATCATTAATAGCGGCAAAACACTATTAGGCTTGGGCGGTGATCACTTCATCACCCTACCGCTGCTGCGCGCACATGCGAAAAAATACGGTGAAATGGCGTTAATTCATTTTGATGCCCATACCGACACATACAGTAATGGCAGTCGTTATGATCACGGCACCATGTTTTACCATGCGCCGAACGAAGGGCTGATCTCGCGTGAACATTCAGTGCAAATTGGGATCCGCACCGAGTACAAACAGCAAGATCACGGCTTTAATGTGATTAATGCGATGCAAGCCAATGATCTAACTGCGGCGCAAATTGTCGAACAAGTGAAAGCCATCGTCGGGGATAAACCTGTGTATTTAACCTTCGATATTGATTGCCTAGATCCGGCCTTTGCGCCAGGAACCGGCACACCAGTATGCGGCGGCATGAGCTCGGATAAAGTGCTTAAAATTTTACGCAACCTGCAAGGAATTAACTTAGTGGGAATGGATGTAGTGGAGGTATCGCCACCGTATGATCACAGTGATGTGACCGCTTTAGCTGGCGCGACCATTGCATTGGATCTGTTGTATTTATGGACTCAGCAACGACTTGAAAGCGAGTGCCTTCATTAATAACACTAACCAATGACAGCATAATAGCTTTCTAGCCATAACCAACAATATTAATCAGCGCCTTATACATTTTCAACTAGAAAGAGACTTGTCAGGCGCTTTTTTATGCCCATTCCAAACATGCCATTATCTATTAATGATCAAACTTACGCTGATAACGCTTTTCCATACTGGTATTACCCAATAAACCACCTTGATGGATATACATGAGTTTCTGATCGGGGTGGCTTTCAAACCAAGGGGCTAAACATTGCCACATATACGGATCGTATAGCAGTTCAAACTCAACCTCGGTTTGCTGTTTAAGCGCTTGCCATATTTGATAATCCGCGCCATACAGCTTGCCAAACTGGTGCTTGGGCTTTTCTGAACTCGACAGTATTTGTGGGTGACTGGTTTCGCCTAAGCTGTCAAATTGCTGGGTTAAATACGCCTCTCCTCCGACACAAGCACAGGTGATCACATTGATATTGTGCGCTTGCAGATGCTTATGCAAATACAAGGCAGTAGTGCCAGTACCTGAGGGTAACGCAACGGTAAGGTCATCCATATTTTGATCTTGCGCCCAGTGACGTATTTCTTGCGCTAATTGTTGAATGCCAAATTCTGCGATCGGGCTGCGTCCACCTTCGGGGACAAATAAACAGCCTTGATTGGCATCCGCAGAAGCCAGCCGGATTTGTTCGATATACTGATGTGGTGAAAGATCGCAACCTAATGCTTTCAGATCGATGATGTTCGCACCAAGTTTGCGTGCGGCTTGAAAATTACCGAGAGGGTTTTGTTTTAGCCAAGAAGGAATATGCGCAACATAGAATTCTAGCGTCCAACCTTTGAGTTTAGCTAATGCCGCCAAGCTGTATAGAGAATTTGCTTGGGGCGAACCATAGCCAATCAGAGTGGTCACATTGGGGTAGTCGTTTTCAAGCAGAGCCATAAATTTTCGAGCCTTGTTGCCAGAAAATTCAGGGTGGAGCAGATCGTCTCTTTTAAGATAAAAAGAATGACCAGCAAAGCAGTGTTGAGTCACGGGAGTGTTGTTTAATTTCATACTACGGTTCCCAAATACAATAACAGCTGAATCGACCAGAGCGATTCAGCTGTTATGTTTATACCTAATGACTTCAATCAGAGTATTGAGACTCGCTTACTCGTCATCTTTCTCGATTGGATTTTTTCGTTTCTTCGGCATAAAGACTTCATCGCCCACTGCCACGTTTTTATAGAAACTCTTATCGCGGTTAACTTGCTTCTTCGGCGTGGTGGATTGTTTCGCCACTTTACCCGTTTTAGCGGCGCCTTTTTTGGCAATAGGTTTGCGTGGCTTAATGCCTTTAAACTTACCTTTCAAGCCTTCTAATACAGTGAAGGTTAGATCTTGTTGTAGGTACAGTTCGACATTTTTAAAGCTCACCCAATCTTTTGGACCAACCAAAGAGTACGCTGTACCACGATTACCCGCACGACCCGTACGACCAACACGGTGCACATATTCTTCGGTGTGTTTTGGCATATCGAAGTTAATCACGTGGGTCACATTAGCGATATCTAAACCGCGCGAGGCGATGTCGGTTGTCACCAGAATTTTGTGCACGGCACGCTCAAACTGGCTCATAATATTATTACGTTGAGTTTGATTTAAGCCGCCACTTAACGCGACCGCTTTTAAATTCATCTCGTTTAACTTAGTCGTCAAACGCTCAGTATCACTACGCGTCGCGGTAAAGATAATAACTTGTTTATATTCAGCTTGTTCAATCAAACGCTCTAAAATCGCTTCTTTATGATCAAGGTGATCACACAAGTAGAATGATTGATCGATGTCTTTATGCTCTTCCGCAGAAGCACCAACCGAAATACGTTTAGGATCTTTTAAAAGCTCGCTCGCCAAGTCATTTACTTCAGCATGATCGAGCGTAGCAGAGAACATTAACGTTTGACGACGACGATGTTTCGCGGCGTTATTAATGCGACGTAATTCAGCGGTAAAGCCCAGATCTAACATGCGATCGGCTTCGTCTAAAACTAAGGTTTCAACGCCTTCTAAGAACAATGAACGATGCTCAAGGTGATCGGCTAAACGCCCTGGGGTTGCCACAATAAAGCGTGGGTATTTACGCAACGCTTTGACTTGGTCGTTAAAGTTTTCACCACCAACAATTAATGCGCCAGTGTAAGACAAACCACCAAGCATAAACTTCAACTCACCAAAGACTTGTTTCGCCAGTTCACGAGTCGGCGCTAAAATCACCCCTCTTGGATCTTTAGCAGAAAGAGATTTGGTCTTAAGCGCTTTATGCAGCATAGGCAGCACAAATGCCAAAGTTTTACCGGAACCGGTTTTTGATGACGCCAACAAGTCTTTGCCAGCAATCGCAACAGGGATGGCTTTACTTTGTATTTCAGTCGCTTTGGAAAAATTATAGTGCTGTAAGTTTTTCAGTAAGCGATTATCTATACCAATATCTTTAAATTGCAAAGGTGTACTCCAAGAGGAAATAAAACAAAAATCCCGCGCATGATACCACAAGGGTTTGACGCCTCCCTCATAATACTTGAGAGATTTATAAAAAGAGTCCCGTCTTGATTTTAACGCGGATGTTGTGGTGTTGCTTTTATGGGGATAACTTATTGCTCAACATACTTAGACCAACGGGCCTAGAGCGCACATCAATTAGAGTGGCTTGCTTCTATATCGCAAGTTCTTGCCATTAGGAGTAAAGGATCAAAGCTTGATTCACTAAATCCAAATTTGCTATAAAAGCTTTTGGCTGACTCATCAATGGCGTGAACCAAAGTACCCGCCCCACCAATTACATTCATGGCTTGAACCGATCTCAGCACGCAGTCCTTCAGTAACCCAGCGCCAATGCCAAGATGTTGAAAATCGCGATGCACACCAAGCCGAGCCAGCACCACCATTGGAATGGGATCAGGGCTATTTCGTCTTAATGAACCAATGGCACTGGCACGTAAAATAGATCCCATCGCAATCGCATAATAGCCCACCACTTGATCCGTAGTTTGGTCTACCACCACATACACTCTGGTATTATTTTTGTTTTGATTTTTGATGGCCTTTTTGATCAACCAATCATCAAGATCGTCAATGCCACAGCTAAAACTTGAGAGCTGGTGCTCTGCCATGAGCAACTGCGGTGAGGTTATTGCCATGGCGCTTTCCGGTTCAATAATTCAGTCATCCCTTCATTGGCTTTAGGCTTAACCTTTAGCGCTTGTTCGAACGCATCAAAAGCAACATCATCTAAAGCAAAATCACGTTGATTTGAGATCACTAAACGCGCTTGCGCCAATGCTGCTTGTTGAATGAAAACCGAACGATCTACTTTTAGCAAATTTGCGGCAGCATCAATCACGTTACGAACTTGAGGCTCGACCCGCATATTGATTGGAGCAGTTTTCGTCGCCATATTATTAACCTTGCTGATTGATTATGTGTATTGATTGACTATACAATTCTAGTGTAGTTAATCGATATACGCAAATGCAATAATCAACAGTTCGAATATTATAAACAGACCAATGATTTATAAAAGTGCTACAAAAAGAACAACGCGATCCCACCCAGCGCCATTAATGTGCCGATTAAGGTACGCGCGCTGATCGACTCACCTTTGATAAAGCTAATCATTAAAATAAATAACGGGCTGGTCGACATCAGTGTTTGCGCCACCGCAGGGTTGGCAAATTTCAGCGCCACCTGTTGCAGCCACAACGCGATGAAAGTGCCAAAGAAAATAGCCGCCAGTAACACCCACATTGCGCGTGGTTTTAGTTGCTTCCACCCCTGAAGAATCGACGAAAATGGTTTAGGTTCAATAAAGCCCACCACCAGCATCAAACTTAACACCCCAATACTTAAACGAATAAATGCGCCAAGTAACGGTGGCAGGTTTCCTTCCACTAAAGCGTAATGTGAAATCACCACCCCAAATGCTTGGCAAAAACTGGCTAATACCCCAAAACCAATGCCGCTTCGTGACACGCTTTCATCGCGCATGGTGGCAGAAGTACGCACTTGAAACAGGGTAAACGCCACCGCTAAAGTGGTAATAATAATACCAAGCCAGCTTTGCAACCCAATACTGGTGCCCAATAAAGCCAGTGCTAATACGCCCGACAATGGCGGCGCTAACGACTCTAATAACAAGGTTCGATTCGGCCCAATGCGTTTTAAAGCGGCAAAGTAGGCACTGTCACCAACCGCGATCCCTACCATGCCCGATACAGCCAATACCCCAATATATTTGCTCGAAATATGCAATTCGGGCAGTGGCAGTAAGGGCATCACCAACAACATCATGGTGGACGCCAGTACCCCTTTGATCATATTCAATTGCAGCGCCGAAAAGTGATGTGAGCACTGACCATATAACCAAGTAGAACTCGCCCACACCAACGCTGCAGCAATCGCTGTTATTTCACCTAAATACACGAATTAACCTTATTCTGTGATTCTGTTGCTGTTTGATTGTTCATTTATTTCATCCGAATTTTTAATTTCCGTGCAACCAACTCAACCCCAGATTGATAACGCTTGGCCGAAGCATTTAAAGCCAGTTCGAGGGCGCTGTCGGCGATAATTTCAAATTGTTGCGAAAGGGAGTTTATTTTGATCGGCAAATAATCCAGTAACCGATTATCCCCATAAGTGGCAATTTTAATTTTTGTCATCAGCTCTGGACGCTCAAAAAACACATCAAGCACCCCTTCGAGTAACGTATAAGAAGTGGTGATAATCGCATCGGGAATGGCATCTTGTGCGAGCCATTTTTCTATCGCTTTTCTGCCCGATTCAGCATTAAATTGCGCGCCATATTCAAGCTGCATGGTTACTGGTGAAAGATTGATTGCTGAGCCGAGTGTTGAACGATTGGCATGTTGTCTTACTGCCGCTTCAAATCCCAGTTGTCGCTCTTTTGAAATATTGAGATCCGGCAATGCGCCAATTAAACCAATGGATTGAATATCATCAAATAACACCGAAGCGGTTAAATTGAGTGCCCCTTCAAAATCTTCGCTGATCACACAGCTAAAATGTTCATCATCTAATGGTCGGTCGAGTGCGATCACTGGCGTGCCTTTGTTTTGCACAGTCAGATAGAACTCATTGGCATCGCTCATCGAACTGGCGACAAACAGCGCATCAATGCGGCGACTGACCAGCGCATTGACCACATCTTTCTCTATTTTTGGATCGTCCCCCGAACAACCAATCAAAATTTGGTAGCCAGCTAAGCGGGAGTTCGATTCTAACAATTTAGCCAGACGCGCATAACTGGTGTTTTCTAGATCAGGGATCACCAAACCAAACGAGCGACTATTGCCCGCGCGTAATGCAGCAGCGGCATGGTCAGGTTGGTACTGGTGCTCTTCCACCACCGCCATCACTTTTTGTTGGGTTTTCTGGCTAATTCGGTATTTGGTGGCTTTGCCATTGATAACATAACTGGCGGTGGTTTTTGAGACACCCGCCAGTTTGGCAATTTGCTCTAACGTCATGCTTACTTACCTTCACTTTTTAACCGTTCAAATAGCATCAGTGTGCCTTTTTTGTGCACTGGATCATAAATTTCACAAGCCAATTGCATCGTTATTTGAATTATATGCTGAATCGATTCAGTATAAAAGCTGAAAGGATTCAGCCAATGACTATTTATTGTATTAATTCTAAAATCTGTGATCAAAGCCAAGTAAACCAAACTTCACAGTTTTTTAATTCGTTCGTGTTTTTATCACACCATTAACAATAGTGCTGTTAAGTCGATAATCATTGGTTGATTTTTTTCTCTCAAAAAGCTGAATCGATTTAGCTGTCGTTATAGAAAATGACTTACGCAAAGCGACACATACTCTATTCTTATTGCTGAATACGAAAATAACAACATAACAGAGGAGCAGCACCATGCTGACGCTCACCACACAAAACATTACGCTTGCAAGAACAGCAAAAGACAAAGCCGAAGCAGTCACTCACATTGCCGCCAGTTTAACCGAACAAGGTTACGTTGAAGCCGGCTATGTGGAAGGCATGCTTAGCCGTGAAGCGCAATCTTCTACTTTTTTAGGTAACGGCATTGCCATTCCGCACGGCACTACCGACACTCGTGGTTTGGTGCAAAAAACCGGCGTTGCTATCCACCATTTCCCACAGGGCGTTAACTGGGGAAACGGCACGGTTTATGTTGCCATTGGTATCGCGGCAAAATCGGATGAACATTTAGGTATTTTAAAGCAATTAACCAAAGTGTTATCGGCCGATGGGGTTGAAGCGGCGCTCAAAGAAGCCAAAACCGAACAAGATATCATCAACGTACTTAACGGCAACACTCAGTTAAAAGCTGATTTTGACGCGATGTTAATTCAATTAAAATTCCCCGCCAGCGACATGCTACAAATGACCGCGGTGGCCAGTGGTTTATTGCGTAATAATGGTTGTGCCAATGATGAGTATATCTCTGAAGTGATCACCAAAGCGCCAACACACTTAGGCCATGGATTATGGCTTGTCAGTGGCTCACAAGGGGTGGCGCGATCTGCAATGTCATTTGTCTCAACCGCTAACGATTGTGAATTTGACGGCCAGTTGGTGAAAGGATTAATTGCCTTTGCCGCTTGTAATGCCAGCCACAAACCTTTGCTGTATAAACTCAGCCAATTAATGTTATCTAAGCGCCAACAAGATATTTTAGATGCCGATGTGGCGTCCTTACTGGCCTTATTTGATCTAAGTGAAAGCGTACCTGAAATTGCTGCTGAAAATGCCAATCAAGCCACGTTTAAGATCAAAAATACCCACGGGTTACATGCCCGCCCAGGCGCAATGTTAGTGGCAGAAGCGAAAAAATTTGAGTCGACGATTCGAGTGTCCAATCTCGATGGAGAAGGGACCAGTGTCAATGCCAAAAGCTTAATGAAAGTGATTGCATTAGGGGTTAAACACGGCCATCGCTTGCAATTTACTGCCGACGGTAGTGATGCAGAATTAGCTTTAAGTTCAATTGGTAAAGCGATTGAATCTGGCCTGGGTGAAGGTTAAGGGAGCTCTATGTCTAGTATTAAACCGAATACAAAAATCGTCACCATTACTTTAAATCCGGCTTTGGATTTAACCGGTCATTTGGTGGATACATTAAATGTCGGTACGGTCAGTTTAGTGTCGAAAAGCACGCTACATCCTGCCGGAAAAGGCGTTAACGTGGCTAAAGTGTTGTCCGATCTGGGCGCGAATGTCACTGTGACCGGATTCCTTGGCGCCGATAACCAGCAAGCATTTAACCAATTATTTGAGCAAATGAGCGCTAATGATCGTTTTATTCGTGTGGCAGGTTCAACTCGAATTAATGTCAAATTAGTCGATACTAGCAGTGATGTTAGCGATATCAACTTCCCTGGTGTACAAGTCGATGCCGCCGCGATTGCTGAATTTGAGCAAACCTTATTAGAGTTAGCGCAAGATCATGATTACTTTGTGATGGCTGGCAGTTTACCGCAAGGTATCTCGCCACAACTTTGTGCTCAATGGATTGAAACACTGCATCAACTAGGCAAGAAAGTCATCTTTGATAGCAGTCGCGCCGCATTAAAAGCGGGCTTAAATTCCCACCCTTGGCTGATTAAACCCAACGATGAAGAGTTGTCAGAACTCATTGGCGAAGAACTATCAGACAGTCAAGCCTGCCAACAAGCAGCACAAACTCTCGAACAAAAAGGCATTGCCAATATTGTGGTCTCGATGGGCGCAAATGGCGTAATGTGGCTAAAGCAAGGTCAATGGCGTCAAGCGACCCCACCCAAAATGCAAGTCGTGAGTACCGTTGGTGCAGGCGATACCTTAGTGGCAGGCATGGCATGGGGGCATCTACAACAATGGTCAGAAGATGACATTTTAAGTTTTGCTACCGCGTTATCAGCCTTGGCCGTCACCCAAGTTGGGGTGGGCGTTGCAAGCCTAGAGGCGGTATCTGCTATACAACAGCAAGTAAAAACGCTGCCACAACAAAAAGCAACCATACAAATGCAAACAAAAACAGGGACATTGCTATGAATATTGCCATTATTACCGCTTGCCCAAGTGGCGTAGCTAACAGCATTATTGCTGCCGGTTTATTAGAACAAGCCGCTAAATCGCTAAATTGGACTGCCAATGTTGAATGCCAATCTGAACTGATTGCCCAGCCACCATTAACCGCGCAGCAAATTGAACAAGCCGACGTTGTGATCATCGCGGCCAATACCACGGTAGACACCAGCCGTTTCATCGGTAAAAAAATCTATCAAGGCGATATTTCAGCTTGTTTTAACGATACACAAAAATGGTTAGAAGAAGCGGCACAACAAGCCACAACGTTAGCGCAAGCCAATATCACCACCGCCGCGCCAGTTAGTCCGTCTGGCAACAAGAAGATTGTGGCGATCACCGCTTGCCCTACCGGCGTTGCTCACACCTTTATGGCTGCTGAAGCACTTGAAGAAACAGGGAAAAAACTTGGACACCAAATTAAAGTTGAAACCCGTGGCTCGGTTGGTGCTAAAAACCAACTGACCGACCAAGACATCGCCGACGCCGATTTAGTGATCATTGCCGCTGACATTGAAGTGCCACTGGATCGCTTTGCAGGTAAGCCGCTCTACAAAACCAGTACAGGTCTGGCACTGAAGAAAACCGAACAAGAATTCACCCATGCCTTTGCCCAAGCTCAGCCTTATCAAGCAGGTCAAAGTTCTGCAGCGACCGCAAGCAGCGAAGAAAAAACAGGGGTATATAAGCACTTAATGACGGGTGTGTCCCACATGTTGCCATTAGTGGTGGCCGGTGGTTTATGTATCGCACTGTCTTTTGTGTTTGGTATTAAAGCATTTGAGCAAGAAGGCACATTAGCGGCAGCATTAATGACCATTGGTGGCGGTTCTGCATTCGCATTAATGATCCCCGTTCTGGCTGGCTTTATTGCCTTTTCCATTGCTGACCGTCCAGGTTTAGCGCCTGGTTTAATTGGCGGTATGTTGGCAAGTTCTACTGGCGCAGGCTTTATCGGCGGTATCCTTGCCGGTTTCATTGCAGGTTATGCAGCTAAATTTATTGCAGAGAAACTCAAACTGCCACAATCAATGGAAGCGTTAAAACCTATTTTAATCATTCCATTATTGGCAAGCTTATTTACTGGCTTGGTGATGATCTACATCGTCGGCGGCCCAGTTTCTAGCATCATGGCGGCAATGACAGAATTCCTAAATAATATGGGCTCTGCCAATGCGGTGTTATTGGGGATTATTCTTGGTTGCATGATGTGCTTCGATTTAGGTGGCCCGATCAACAAAGCGGCATACACTTTTGGCGTCGGTCTATTGGCATCACAGACTTATATGCCAATGGCTGCGGTAATGGCCGCCGGTATGATCCCACCACTAGGCTTAGGTTTAGCGACCTTCCTTGCGAAGAGCAAATTTGAAGCCAGTGAGCGCGAAGCAGGTAAAGCGGCCACCGTTCTCGGTTTATGCTTTATCACTGAAGGTGCGATCCCATTTGCGGCTAAAGACCCAATGCGCGTGATCCCATGCTGCATGGCGGGCGGTGCATTAACCGGTGCACTCTCTATGCTATTTGGCGCAAAACTGATGGCGCCACACGGCGGTTTATTCGTATTGCTGATCCCAAATGCCATCACCCCTGCACTGTTGTATTTAGTGGCGATTCTTGCCGGTACTGTGGTAACAGGCGTGAGCTATGCTTTCTTGAAAAATAAAGCCGAATCCAAGGCAGTTGCGGCTTAAGTAGTGGATGACCAACTGTTTTATTAATGACGGTTGACTAAGAAAAAATAAACGCCCTTTCAAACTATTAACAGACTTCCGAAAAGAATCCGTTAATAGTGAAAGGGCGTTTTTATCAATAAAAATAGGATTTGTTAACTATGTAACCACAAAAGAGCAGCGTCTTTATACTCAAATGATTTAATCTCACCTGACATAAACCAACCACCTACTTTCGCAGCCCACTCTTGCCAGTGTTTATCACCTAAAATTGCAATTTTCTCAAAGTCCGCGCCATGCTTGATACCAAGTTTCAAGTCATCCCAAGCGGCGTGCATATCCCAACCTTCCAAATCACTGATATCAACCAATACCTTAATTTTATGGGGAGAAAGTTGTTGTAATGCGGCTTCAAAAATGGGCGTCATTGCTTGATAGTCTTCATGAGTCAGCTTTCCTACTGCTTTCAATACAACAATCGGCAACTCGCCAATATGTTCAATTTGGGTAGTAAACCCATGCTTTGTCATATTATTCATGTTATCTCCTTCGAGTGAATGTCCTTGTTGGTGCAAACTTCAACAGAAAGTGTATACGCACCATAAACCTATAGAGTCATAATAAAATCCAGCATAAGCACTACACAACGCCATAAAAATCATAATTGGTTGGGATTCATAAGCTCATTTTTAGTGCTATTTCTTTCAACATAAGTCACTGGGATCATTAGTTTGGTCATACTGGTATCAGGCTCCGCAATTTGGTCTATGATGATTTTGACCGCCTCTCTCGCCAAACGATTAAAATCTTGTTGGAAAGTTGAAAGTTGATAACTTAGCCATTGAGTTTGCGGGATATTATCAAAACCAATCACTTGTAGATCTTGTGGGATCGCCAGCTCTAATTCGATACGAGCCACATCCATCACAGCCATCGCAAGGGTATCCGTTGCACAAAAAATAGCATCTGGCCGCTGTTCTTGCCCCATCATTTGTCGAATACTGTCTAATGCAGCAATATAATCGAAATCGGTTTCGACTACTTGGATATCACGCCCTGTTAACGCCGCAAACTCAGACCGAAACCCTTGTTCGCGCTCGTTGTTAGTCAGAGTGGGCACCTGTCCTGTTAGATACACCACAGATTGAGCACCTGAGCGCTGGAAAACTTGGGCGGCTAACTGTCCTGCTAAGTAATTGTCACTGACCACATAGCTGGATTTCGTTCCTTCGACCACTCGTGCATATTGCACAATCGGAATATGAAATTGTTGACACTCTTGATAGAGCGATTTATTAAATGTGGCCGAAGCGGCAATGACGCCATCGACTCGATATTGGAAAATATTGGGGATATGGTGCTGGTTGTTTTCTACTTTCCATGGGATCAAAACCGCAGAGTAACCTTGTTTTTGTAGCTCGATTGAGATGAGTTGCAGTGTTTCCATGTGGATCGGGTAATCTGAATCAGGAAAAACTAAGCCAATTAATTTTGATTCATTGGTGGTCAGGCTGCGCGCAAAAGCATTCGGTCGATAATTTAACGTTTTGGCCGCTTCATACACTTTTTGCTTGGTTTTTTCTGCTACCGAACTGCCTGGAACAAACACTCGAGATACCGTCGATTGCGACACTCCCGCCAATTTAGCGACATCTTTGGAGGTGATAGGTTGATTCGATACGCTCATAATGGTGGCTTTTCTCAAGTTAAGGACGGGGAAAGTATAACATGTAAATCACCGATTTTTTATTGTCACATAAACACATAATAGCTTGATAGATAGCAATAAAAAATCGCCTGACATTATTCAACATCAGACGATTTACCATTTAATAACACTGCATATTACAATTCTGGATTCATGATTTTTTGAGTACGTTCAAACACATCTAAACCTTGTTGTTTTAACCAATAAGGTAAATCGATCAACACCCAGTTTTCAGACAACTTGTCATTGTCTCGACAATACACATCAACCACTTGCATATCGGCGCGGATCTCTCCACCCGACATTCCTAAGAAACCACCCGTCGCCGTATTTGACAGATTAGGCCAACCAAAGAAACAAGCAAAATTACCTTCGGCAAATCGACACACATGACCATTAAATTTCTTATCTTTTAAGTTATTGCGGAATGGTAATTGGTGTTGTTGCTGGTAACGCGGGATGGTATATGACGCGCCGATACCACAAGGACCGTACCAAATCATATCTTTAGACCAGCTTCTCTCCAGCACTTCAGGAGGGCAACCCATCGCGCCGCTATCATTTAGGGCAGAGAGATCATCGACCATTTTATTCACCAATGCCAAGGTATCAATGCCTTCTTGTGGGTCGGCATCTTGGAACAATAAGCCATCATGATTACGTGGGCCAGGGTAGATAAAATATTGTCCAGTTGATTGTGGTAATGGGTAGCAACCGGCTTGATCCATCATGCCAAGTAAATCTAGGAATAAACCGGTTTTGGTGATTTTGCCATTTTGCACACAGCTAAATTCAGCGTAACGCACACTCATCATTTTACCGGTTGGACGCATACCTAAAAATTCAGCATCAAATAGCCCCATAAAGTGACCCATGCTCATCACCCAAGTTTCGCCGGCGGTGATTTCATTTTCACCACCGATAAAGATATCTTGACGACGCTGCATGCGTGTCATTGATTTGAGCATTGGTGACCAAAATACATCCGCTGCCGCTTGTGCGCCTTGCTGCTCACGAAACGGATAAACACTGCGCCATAGGTAATCTTCCGAGGTATGATCTTTTAATACTTGCGCGACAGTGTCGTGGGTGGCATTTTCCATGGCATCAAAATAGGCACGGACAACTTTTTTTGCTTCTTGATATCTAGACATTATTTCGCTCTCTTTTATTTCTTATTAGCAGCACCATCTGGTGCTATTCACATGAATTTTTATCTATTTTATGTAAGCAAAGCGCTTATTACGCCTGTGCTGGATTTGATTTTTTTTCTTTGTAGAACACACCACCTTTGAGTGTTTCAGGCAATGACAGCCATAGCAGACCAGCAACAATCCAAATGATAGGTGAACCCCACATCGCGGTTTCTAAACTGGTTCTTTGCTGGATAAAGATAAGGACCATTGGTGCCCACATGCCGACGATGCGACCACCATGGAATAACGCTGCGCCATAACTGCGTAAATGCGCGGGGAATAATTCCGAAAAGTACCCACCCCAAACCGCTGAAGAGGACAGGCCAAAGTTATAAATAAGCCCTAATATTGCGAGCATGTTTAAGCTACCAATCATCACATCGCTCGGAGCAACAAAGAATATTGACACCATAATACCGGCTAAGATAAAGCCAAAAGCATTGACTTTACGTCCGTACTTATCAGCAATCGCGCCCCAGAACCAAGCACCAAACAATGAGCCAAAGGCTGAGATTGAAAATATGATCCCGATGGTCGAGCCATTAAACTCACGCACTTCACGTAAGTAGGTGGTCACAAAACCACTAAAGAATTGATAACCATAGAAGTTCAAACCTGCAAGTAATAAACAGGTGATAGTCACAAGACGATAAGGCTTGCTTAACATCTCGCCCCAAGAGCCTGTTTGTACTTTTTTATCAGGGTCGCTGGCTTGTTGGTTCGCCTCTTCTTCTCCATAAGCAATCACGTTTTTATCGCTGGGTAAGATAAACACCATTACCACCGCGGCGACCAATGGAGGAATACCACCGACCCACATTAAACTTTGCCAAGGTGCATCAATACTGGTAATAAACGCTGCATAAGCTCCCATCGCCATCAAAGAAACCGAGAACATGGAAGAGGCAAAAGCGGTTAATTTGCCACGAACTGAAGGGGTGAATAAACCGATCATTAAGCTTACCGCAACAGTGAAATAGCCCCCTAGAGAGACACCGATAATAAAGCGCATTAATGCCCAAGTGGTGTAGTCGGTGAACATCATGTTAATAATGGTTGCACCACCATTCAGTGCTGTGATCGCCACTAAGGTGGATTTTTTACCAAAACGGGACGCGACCCAGGCACAACTTAATGCACCGATCAAGGCCCCCACGGACTGCCATGTATAAAATTGCGCGGTATCCGATAAGCTGATCCCATCGTAGGCATCCACAATATAAGGTCGGACATAATCGATAATTACAAAGTTATAACAGTAAAAAAAGTAACCCACTAAAATCGCGCAATAAGCGGCGATCCGTTGAATCATCGGCACTTCACTCATGTGTTTTTTTGTCGTCATGACCAATCAATCCTTAAGTCTCTATAATTGTTATTAATGAACGCAGCATATTCGGTACTCTGGTATCGTTCTATCTTAGTCGTGGTTGTCAGTTTGGTTCTGAGATCAACGTCACGCAAATGTGAATACGTACCCATTTCTTAGCGTTTGCTGATAATGCTCTCATAAATTATGCTGAGGGGGCGTCATAAACACTAACGTGTACCCAACAAGAGAATCCGCCTCATAAACTTGACTTAAATCACAGTTAGCGAGCCTGATCGCTTTATAGATGCTCGCTTATGGGTAATATGTCGCTACTCTTTTCTCATTCCGATTAGGCATAGCGCAAATATGGTTACGTATTCAAGTTTTGTTGTGGTCGCAATCTATATGGCAATGACATTACTCATTAGCTATATCGTCAATAAACGTAATCGTTCTCAGGGTGATTTTTCAACCGGTGGGCGTCAGTTTGGTTGGTTTACAGCCGGTGTTTCGATTCTAGCCACTTATATTAGCGCGATGACTTTTATTGGTATGCCAGCTTGGGTTTTTCACTCTGGTATGGAGGTGATGGCGATCCATCTGAACTACCCGATCGTGATCTTCTTTGCCATCACCTTCTTTGTTCCGGTATTTTATAAACTTAAACTCACTTCTATTTATGAGTATTTAGAGCTTCGTTTCGGGCTTTATGCTCGAACAATTAATGCGATTGTGTTTCTGATCATTCAATGTATTTCTGCCGGCGTAATCTTGTATGCGGTGGCATTGGTTTTAGTTCAAGTTGTACCGATTAGCCTTTCGCAAGCGATCATCTACATAAGCTTATTCACTGCCGTTTATACCTATTCTGGCGGTATAGCAACGGTTATTTGGACCGATATGCTGCAATCCTCCATTTTAGTGATTGGCACCCTCGCAATTTTTATTTCACTGATTATGCAAGTGCATTCTGGTATCGACTTACCACCACATAAGCTGAATATTATTAATACTCACTTTGATCTCAAAACCGACACTACAATATGGGCAGGCTTAATAGCGGTAAGTTTTTTAAATTTAAGTGTGTATGGCAGTAACCAACTCATTATCCAGCGCACACTGGCAACTAAAGATGTTGAAACCGCACAAAAATCTATGCTGCTATGTGGCTATGGGTCGTTTTTTATTTATTTGCTCTTCGCGATTATTGGGTTGTTATTAAGTGTGTTTTATCATGGCCAGCCGTTCGCTAACAGTAACGAAGTTATCTTGGATTTTGTCTTTAACCACACCAACCCAATCACTATTGGTTTGATCATTGCCGCATTATCTTCCGCCGCAATGTCCACTCTAGACTCTACTTATAATTCGATGGCAACGGTTGCGACGTTCGACCTTTACAAGCGTTTATGGCGTCCTAATGAACCGTCAAATCACTATGATTCAGTGGCTCGTAAAATGAGCCTACTTGCTGCGGTTTTGGTGGTGATCCCTGCTTTATTAGCGATATCTAATGAGTCGGTACTTAAAACCATTGCCAGTTTGACGGCTATTTTTGTTGGGATTCGATTGGGATCTTTTGTTTTAGGGCTGTTTTTTAATAAAGCGAATGAGTTTGGCGTCATCGTTGGCAGTGTATTTAGTATTATTGCGGTGGCTATTACCCGTTACATTGGTATTGCATGGCCATGGTTTGCACCAATTGGCACCTTAGTTTTTCTCTTTTTTGGCGTGATCAGCAGTTATTTTTATGGCTCGATCAGCCCTGTTCAAACTCAATTTGTTGTCTCGCAAAAAAGCCTGTTTTCGAAACCCAAGATCAGCCATTACGGTTTATTATTCTTTGCCTTTATTAGTACCATCGCTTGTTATTGGTTCCCTCATTTTTTCTCATAATAGCAGCCAAAAAATAAGTGCTATCTCTGTAGGGAACAAACCCATCAAGAAATAACACTTCATTATTTGGTTTTACAATACCAAAAACACCAGAGCCTTAAATCTTCCCATGAGCGAAAAATCTAACGGCTTAAACAGCCTTTCGCCCGATCAGGGTAGATGGCATTTAAGGTAGTTTGCAGATCTTGCCAATCCGTTGCCATTTCATCGGCTTGCACTTGGGTCAAAATTGCGCCATTTTTTGCAATTCGATCATCGACAACTTTGGTGTAATGAATAAGGTGCATATCCACGTTGTCGTATTTGGCTTGTGAGAACGTTTCTTTCAGCGCATCGATGTTAGCTTGTCCATCATCGACAAAGACAATTGAATCAAAATGACGCTGAGTTTTATTGAGTAAATGCTCCAGATACTTGCCTTTATGCATACCTGTGGTTAACGCCACGCCATTCATATAGGTGGTTGGGCGATCTAATTTTTCGACATAAATCGGCGCTTGAGTTTGTCCAATTGGCGCAAGACTATGTTGAGAAAAATCGAGTTTATGGCTGTGGAGCTCTCGCTCGGTGGCGGCGCGGTTTTCGGGTCCTCGCGCCGAAATGGCAATCACGGTTTGACCATTTTGGTTAAGATCTTGCACCACTTGCTGGGCTTTCGGCTCGGTCAGTTTCATTGGCAGAAGTTGGTAGAGCATGGGAATAGTATCTTGGTATAAGCAGCTCACTTGCTGCTCTTTAGTGGCTTTGATCGGCAGTTTACCGGTTTGCCAGGCATACCAAATATCACCGCCTAAATCGCGGCTAGACGTGAGTAAGGTATTATCAATATCAAACGCCACCAGCACATTTTTCGTCTGGTATTGTTTATCGAGTTGTTGGATAACATTCGCAACTTTATTGTACGAGGCGGTTTCAACCGTGGTGACTTTGGCCGAGGCCGAAAAACTGGCTATCGCAACAGCCAATACAGAAGCGGTAAAAACAAACGATTTCATAGACACTCTCATTATTATTGAAACAATTTCTTACATATGGCGTCATTGTATAAAACTGTTGAACTAAAAAGCGAGAGAATACCGACAATTAGAAAACAAAAATGGAGGCATCAAATGCCTCCATTTTTATTCAAATATTGTTACCATCTATGCGGTCAATTCTGCCTTTAGATCCTTCTTCAATATTTTACCTGTGGCGCTGATTGGAAGTTGCTCGCGGATTTCTACGCTGCGCGGGTATTTGTATGCTGCACATTGCGCCTTGCCCCACGCTTGCAGTTCATCTTCCTCAATAAATTGGTTTTCTTTTAATACTACATAAGCTTTGATTTCTTCACCGTATTCTTGGTGAGGAATGCCTATCACTGCCACCATCGCCACTTTAGGGTGGGTCATAAACACTTCTTCAATCTCACGCGGATAAACATTAAAGCCGCCGCGAATGATCATATCTTTCACCCGATCGACAATGAAGATATTATAAAACTCATCTCGTTTGGCAATGTCGCCAGTATAAAACCAGCCATTTTTCAGTGCATTTTCGGTTTCTTCTGCGCGGTTTAAGTAGCCTTTCATGACTATTCTGGTCAAGCCCAATAGGACACCTGACTTTGTAATTTTTCATAGTCGATTGGCGTTAAATCACCAAGCGTAGTATGCAACCTTTCATGGTTGTAATACCGGATATATTCTTCAACATCTTC
>NZ_JAAUWS010000042.1:0-21236 GCF_014694465.1 Vibrio sp. S11_S32
GAAGATGTTGAAGAATATATCCGGTATTACAACCATGAAAGGTTGCATACTACGCTTGGTGATTTAACGCCAATCGACTATGAAAAATTACAAAGTCAGGTGTCCTATTGGGCTTGACCAGAATAGTGACCATGGAAGGGATGAGCGTAATGGAAAATGAGGGACGATAAATAAAGCGAGGGCAAATTGCAGACGAAAAAAAACCAGCTATTTAGGCTGGTTTCTTGCTCTTATCTTTGAATGAAAACTAAAAGCTAAGAAGAGATAATGGTGGAGGAGGACGGATTCGAACCATCGAAGGCGGAGCCGGCAGATTTACAGTCTGATCCCTTTGGCCACTCGGGAACTCCTCCACAAATTGTGTTTGTTCGTAATCAATGTCACTGACCTGACTTTAACCTTTACGCTAAAGTGTGAGCATCTAGAACGTGTTGCTTTTTTAACTGTTGCACTTATTAAAGAAACACTCTAATAAATTAAATAATGGTGGAGGAGGACGGATTCGAACCATCGAAGGCGGAGCCGGCAGATTTACAGTCTGCTCCCTTTGGCCACTCGGGAACTCCTCCACAAATTGTGTTTGTTCGTAATCAATGTCACTGACCTGACTTTAACCTCTACGCTAAAGTGTGAGCATCTAGAACGTGTTGCTTTTTAGCTGTTGCACTTATCAGAGCCAAACTCTAATAAGTTAAATAATGGTGGAGGAGGACGGATTCGAACCATCGAAGGCGGAGCCGGCAGATTTACAGTCTGCTCCCTTTGGCCACTCGGGAACTCCTCCACAAATTGTGTTGTTCGTCATCAATGTCACTGACCTGACTCTAACTTGTAAGTTAAAGTGTGAACATCTAGAACGTGTCACATTTTACTGCGACAGATATTAACTGTGTTGCCCCTATCAGAGATAAACTCTAATAAGTCGAATAATGGTGGAGGAGGACGGATTCGAACCATCGAAGGCGGAGCCGGCAGATTTACAGTCTGCTCCCTTTGGCCACTCGGGAACTCCTCCACAAGTGCGGGCTGATAATAGCAAACTCTTAAAAGCTGTAAAGGTATTTTTTTAAATAATTGATTGAATGCCGAGTTTTCGAACAACCTTTGTATTGATTGGTATTTTATTAAGCAAATCGGCTAAAAAAAACAAATAACCCACAGGTGGAGAGTGAAAAATTCTTACATCATATCTAATGAAATTTACATAGATTGACGATATTGGTTAATTCTGCTGATAGAATGAGAAGTAAGTTATCAAATGGAATTTGTATATGAAACATAAGATCGTTCGATCGGTTAGTCTTGCTGTCTCAATTCTCGCGTCTCTCTCTTGTCTTGCAAGCACCACGCCACCGCAGAAAAAACCAGTACGCCCAGCCACCGATGTTGGCGCTGAAATTGTTTTGGCCCATGATGTGCAACAATCACTGACTTTAGTGGGTAAATTAGAAGGACAACAGTCGGTTGAAATTAAGCCGGAAGTGGCGGGGAAAATCTCACGTATTAACGTTACGTCCAATCAGGTGGTTAAAGCTGGCCAACGTTTAGTTGAAATTGATAAAACCAAAGCCCAAGCAGCGCTTAATGAAGCGAAAGCCTATTTAATTGATGAACGCCGTAAAGAACGCGAATATTCAAAATTAGTCAGTAAAAACGCCATTACCCAGACCGAGCTCGATGCGCAACGTGCCAGTGTCGATATTGCTAAAGCGCGCTTAGACGCCGCCACGGCCGAATTGTCTTATATGCAAATCAAAGCCCCTTTTGCCGGAACTATCGGATTTATTGATTTTAGTAACGGTAAAATGGTGACAGTCGGTGAAGACTTATTCACCTTAGATAACCTGTCTAATATGCGCTTAGATCTGCAAGTACCAGAAAAATACCTGTCTCAAATTTCAATCGGTATGGAGGTTCAAACCACCAGTCGAGCATGGAAGAATGAGCAATTTGCAGGCAAGGTAACGCATATCAATACTCGTGTTAACGCTGCTACTTTAAGCGTGCCAGTGCGGGTTAATATTCCCAACAAAGGCCAAAAATTAAAACCTGGTATGTTGATGTCGGCCACCATCCATTTTCCCACTATTCACAAACCGATTATTCCGGTACAAGCGATGGAGTACGCCGGTACTAAACGCTTTGTTTATATCATTACCACAGGTGCGGCGACTAAAACTGCCAAAGTGATCCGTTCTGAGATCATATTGGGCGATCGAATCGAAGATAAAATTGTGGTCAATTCAGGTTTAAAGGTCGGACAACAAGTGGTGACCAAAGGCTTAGTCAATATGCGTGATGGCATGGCAGTAAAAGTAGTGGAAGAAACCAAGATGATTAAATCGGGCACATTGAAACAACCCGATCTTAATACCAATGAGCTTAAAGCTGACGATGCTAAAATCGACGCGGTTAAAACAGAACAGTCACAAGGAGTGAAATAATGTGGCTATCTGATGTATCGGTTAAGCGCCCAACCGTCGCAATTGTATTAAGTTTATTACTGTGCGTATTTGGTTATGTATCATTTACCAAACTTGCCGTGCGTGAAATGCCGGATATTTCTAATCCTGTGGTGTCAATTTCGACCAGTTATGACGGGGCTTCCGCCAGTATCATGGAAAGCCAAGTCACCACCATTTTAGAAGATCAGTTATCGGGGATCAGTGGCATTGATGATATCAATTCGGTTTCTCGTAATGGCAGCTCTCGTATTCAAGTCACCTTTGATCTTGGCTATGACTTAACTACAGGGGTAAGTGATGTGCGTGATGCTATCGCACGCGCGCAACGTGGATTGCCTGATGAAGCTGATGATCCGATTGTATCAAAAGATAATGGATCCGGTGATGCCGCGATTCATATCAATCTAACTTCAAATCGCATGGATAGGATCCAGCTGACCGATTATATCAACCGAGTATTATTGGACAGGTTTAGTTTGATCTCAGGTGTGAGCTCGATTGATATCAGTGGCGGTTTAGACAAGGTGATGTATGTGAAGCTCGATCCGACTGCAATGGCGGGACTTGGAGTGACGACATCCGATATTTCTGATGCGCTGAATCGAGAAAACGTCGAGAACCCAAGTGGTGAAGTGCGTAATGACACCACCTCAATGACGGTGCGAACCACACGTAACTATCTAACTACCGAGGATTTTAATTATCTCTCTATTCACAAAAGCAGTGATGGCCATCCAATATACTTAAAAGATGTGGCGAAAGTGTATCTAGGCGCCAAAAATGAAAGCTCGATGTACAAGAGCGATGGCGAAGTTGGCGTGAGTATGGGGATTATCACTCAAACCGATGCTAACCCACTGGATGTGGCCAAAAAAGTTCGCACCGAAGTCGATAATATTCAAAAATTCTTACCCAAAGGGACTCATTTAAAAATTGAATATGATGCGACCATTTTTATCGAACGTTCCATTGGTGAAGTGTATAGCACCTTATTTGTGACCGCTGGCTTGGTTATTTTGGTGTTGTATATTTTCTTAGGACAACTTCGCGCCACATTGATCCCCGCGGTTACCGTCCCAGTGTCGTTAATTTCAGCCTTTATGGCGGCGTATTATTTTGGCTTTTCAATCAACCTTATCACCTTGCTGGCCTTGATCTTAGCGATAGGTCTGGTGGTCGATGATGCGATTGTGGTGGTTGAGAATATATTCCATCACCTAGAAAAAGGCGAGCCTCCACTACTTGCCGCTTATAAAGGCACGCGAGAGGTTGGTTTTGCGGTAATGGCGACGACGTTAGTATTGGTGATGGTGTTTCTGCCTATCTCCTTTATGGATGGCATGGTCGGCTTATTGTTTACTGAATTCTCGGTACTCTTGTCGATGGCGGTGCTGTTTTCATCTTTAATTGCATTAACACTTACCCCTGTACTCGGCAGCAAGTTACTGCGCGCCAATGTAAAACCTAATCGCTTTAATACCTGTGTGGAGAAGGGTTTTCAACGGATGGAAAGTGGTTATCGTTCCTTGTTAACCAAAGCAATACGTTGCCGTTGGATGGCTCCAATCGCAATTATTGCCTGTATCGGCGGTAGCGCATTTTTGATGAGCTTAGTGCCATCACAATTAGCGCCACAAGAAGATAAAGGGGTGTTATTTGCGTTTGTAAAAGGTGCAGATGCCACCAGTTTTAACCGCATGAGCTTGAACATGACTGAGGTTGAAAAACGTTTACAACCATTAGTTAGGCAAGGGATCTTAAAATCATTTAGTGTCGATGCACCGGCATTTGGCGGCAGAGCCGGAGATGAAACCGGTTTTGTGATCATGGTACTGGAAGATTGGAATAAACGTGATGTGACGGCGCTGCAAGCATTAGGTATGGTGCGAAAAGCATTATCGGGGATCACCGATGTGCGAGTGTGGCCAATGATGCCTGGCTTTAGAGGGGGCTCGGATAATCCGGTGCAATTTGTATTAAGTGGTTCCGATTATAAAGAGCTGGCGAAATGGGCGGAAACCCTGCAACATCAGGCAGAGCATGACGGCGTGATCACCGGTGTCGATCTTGATTACTCTGAGAAAATACCAGAGTTAGTGGTTAGTGTCGATAAGCAACGCGCCGCCGAGCTGGGGGTTAGCGTGAGTGAAATTGCCGATACATTAGAGGTGATGTTAGGTGGCAGCACCGAAACCACTTACCTTGAGCGCGGCGAAGAATACGATGTGTATTTACGTGGTGATGAAAACAGCTTTAATAACGTCAACGATTTAAGCAAGATTTATCTGCGCACCGATAAAGGCGAACTAGTCACCTTAGATACCGTGACCCATATTGAAGAAATTGCCTCCGCCAACCGTTTGTCGCATAAAAACAAACAAAAATCGGTCACCTTAAGTGCCAACTTAGCGCCTGGCTATACCCTAGGACAAGCCTTAGATTATCTCGATCAACAAGCGATAGATAAACTGCCAAGTGATATTTCGGTTTCTTATTCAGGCGAGTCGAAAGATTTCAAAGAAAACCAATCGAGTATTTTTATCATTTTTGCGCTGGCGTTATTAGTGGCCTATTTGGTGTTGGCGGCGCAATTTGAAAGCTTTATTAATCCGCTGGTGGTGATGTTTACTGTTCCTATGGGGGTGTTCGGCGGCTTCTTAGGGTTGTATTTTATGCATCAAGGGCTGAATATTTACAGTCAAATTGGAATGATCATGTTAATCGGTATGGTGACTAAAAACGGTATTTTGATCGTTGAATTTGCGAATCAATTACGCGACCGTGGAATTGAATTTGAAAAAGCGATTATTGATGCTTCTGCACGTCGTTTACGCCCGATATTAATGACCGCCTTTACCACCATTGCCGGATCCTTACCCTTGGTGTTCTCCACTGGTGCCGGTTATGAAAGCCGAGTAGCAGTAGGCACTGTCGTATTATTTGGAATGAGCTTTGCAACCATAGTGACCTTATTTGTGATCCCGCAAATGTATCGCATTATCTCGATCAAAACCCATTCACCAGGCCATGTTGAAGCCTTGTTAGCGCAAGAATTAAATAAAGACACTAAATCGCGTCCGGGGCATGGTTGAGTGCTTTAAAACGTTAATAAGTAGGGGGCAAAAAACCAGACAAAGCTGAATGACTGTCTGGTTTTTTATTATAGGAAAGAACGGTCTGACAGTTTTTAGAGTTTGGTGATATCTTTTAACACTTGAAAGTAAGGGGTGAGATCGTCAATATTATCTTCTATCCATTGAGGGTTGTAATGGCAATCTAAATAGCGCTCACCGCTGTCGCAGATTAAAGTCACAATTGAGCCGGTTTCTCTGCGACTTTTCATCTCATTGGCGATGTTCAACACCCCATATAAATTGGTGCCGGTCGAAGGGCCAACTTTACGGCCAAGGATAGGTTCAAGCCAATGAATGGTGGCAATACTGGCCGCATCGGGGATGGTGCGCATTTCATCAATCACCCCAGGAATAAAGCTTGGCTCTACTCGTGGGCGACCGATACCTTCAATTTTACTGCCGTTATCTATGGTTAAAGTCAGATCGCCGCTTTTATAATAATCGTGAAATACCGAGTTTTCTGGATCCACCACGCATAACTTGGTCGCGTGTTTTTTATAGCGCAAGAAACGACCAATGGTGGCGGATGTACCACCGGTACCGGGACTCATCACCACCCACGTTGGAATAGGGTGCGGCTCCAAACGCATTTGATCAAAAATACTGTCTGCAATATTGTTGTTACCACGCCAATCGGTAGCACGTTCTGCGTAAGTAAATTGGTCCATATAATGACCGTTTAACTCGGAGGCTAAACGGCGAGACTCAGCATAAATTTGATCAGAACGTTCGACTAAATGTGCTTGCCCACCATAAAATTCAATTTGTTCAATTTTCTTCTTAGCGGTGGTTTTTGGCATAACGGCAATAAAGGGAACGCCTAATAAACGGGCGAAATACGCCTCCGATACCGCCGTGCTGCCCGATGAGGATTCAATAATGGTGGTTTTAGGACCAATCCAACCGTTAGAAAGCGCAAATAAAAACAAAGAACGTGCGAGCCGATGTTTCAGCGAACCCGTTGGATGGGTACTTTCATCTTTTAAATAAATATCTATGCCACTTAGATGCGGAATATCTAGTTTAAACAAATGGGTATCAGCCGAACGCTGTACATCGGCTTCAATTTTGGTGATAGCTTGGTTGATCCATTCTCTATCGACACTCATGAATATCTTCCTTAATAAATGGTCTGATTTTTAATTTTAATCACGAAAACGCATCACACCTTCTTGAACAGCAGTGGCGACTAAATGACCTTGTTGATCGTAAATTTCGCCTCTCACTAAGCCGCGAGTGTTACTGCTGGTTGGGCTATCGATACTATATAGTAACCACTCATCCATTCTAAAGGGACGATGAAACCACATTGAATGATCGATAGTGGCGACTTGAAATTTAGGCGTAAGCAATGATACTCCGTGTGGAAATAACGCTGTCACTAAAAATCCCCAATCAGAAGCGTAGCTCAGTAAATATTGATGAATATCAGGATTATCGGATAGTTTTCCGTTGGCTTTGATCCATAAATATTGTTTTCCCGGTAAGGTGCTCGGTTGCATCGGGTTATTCATGATCACTGGACGAACCTCAATCGGTTTTTCACTGCAAAACGTGCGTTGAATACTTTCCGGTAAATGCTTGAGTAAATCTTTGGCAAGATCGGTTTCGCTTGGCAAGCCTTCAGGTCCTTCGACCTCAGGCATAATGACCTGTTGATGTTCAAGTCCTTCAGTCGGCGCTTGATACGAAGCTGTCAGGTAAAAAATAGGGCGACCGTGTTGGACTGCTTTAACTCGACGAGTGGACAGGCTGCGACCATCTCGCAATGTTTCGACATCGTAAATAATCGGGTGATTAATATCGCCAGGGTGCAAAAAATAACTATGAAAAGAATGCACATAGCGATCTTTTGCAACCGTTTCGGCCGCAGCAGATAACGCCTGCCCAATAACTTGCCCGCCATAAACTTGGGGTAAGCCTAAATTTTCGCATTGGCCACGAAATAGCCCAACATCCAATTGTTCTAATTGATGAAGATTGAGTAATTCTTGTAATTGATTGCTCATCTGTCCTCCGTATTGTATTGTCAAATTATTAGCTTGAGTTGCTTTAAATTACAAGAGTAACCGACATTGAGTTAGCAAAAACTAGATAAGGAAGTGTATGAAAAAGTCAGTAATGTTAGTTTCATCAATAATCTGTGCATCATGGTTGGCGGGTTGCAGTAGCTCACCGACAATCGATACTCAAGAAACACCGGCACAAGCTGCGCAAGTTGGAAAACCTATTATGCTAGAAAGTATTGTTGGTACGGTTGCTTATCGTGAGCGTTTATCCTTGCCTGAAACAGCGGTTCTAACGGTGACACTGGAAGATGTCTCCATCGCAGATAAAAAAGCCGATATTATTGCCACCGAATCGATGATTACTGGTGGAAAGCAAGTGCCATTTAACTTTAAACTCGATTTTGATAACAACAAAATTTTGCAAAATCATACTTATGTGGTTCGAGCTAAAATCGCCCTTAATGGTAAATTACGCTTTACCACCGACACCGCCTACCGCGTGATCACCGATAGCAATCAAACCCAATCAGTACAATTAATGCTGGTTGGCGTTAAATAAAACTTCCTCGTTGGATGTTACTCTGGTCGCCATAAATACAGTTTAAGTTTTACCTTTCCTTCGAAGCTCACTTGCACACCATCATTGAGTAAGTGGGCTTTTTGCCTGTCTAAATCTGAGCCTTTTAATGATATTCGCCCTTGGCTATTAACTACCCTAAACCAAGGTAATGTACTGTCAGCGGGAAGGTTGGCCAATAATTTACCCACATGGCGAGCATAGCCTGGAAAACCGGCCATTTTGGCTACGCTACCGTAAGTTGTCACTTTCCCTTTAGGGATCTGATTTAACACAAAATAGACTTGTTGTTCGAATGGTGCCACCGCTTATTTACCTTCGATGATTAATGTTTGATTGGCTTAGTGTGTCATACCCTATATTATATAAACACATGATGGCTATTTTGGCATTTTATTTTGGGAGTTAGGTTTGTTTCGATACTTATGCTTATTTTTTGTTTTTATCAGTTTTCAAAGCATAAGTGCTGTTGCTCCAGAGTCTGTCACCAACAGTCTTCAACATCAAATGACTCAACCCGTAACCGGCTTTGTTGCGTAATTCAAATTTAGAGGTGACAACACTAGAATGGTATTATTTCAATCAATTCGGTAAGTTTTAGGCATACCTAGCCCTGTTAGTTTATTTAAAGCTTTGATCATTGCGTAAGCTTCCCCAACTTGGGCATTATAATTTCTTAAGCTGAGTGTTCCGCCCAATAGCTTTTTCACTCGATGCATTTCGATGGTTTAGTGGGGAGTAAACGATCTGATCGTCAGTTTCACATTTAGTTCCATCGAATTACGCAACAAAGCCTATGTCCATACTCCAGACATGCAGAAAAAACTGCGAACCTCAATCGAAAGCTACCAATTTGAAATTCGTCAACAAGCATTAAGAAAAGCAGTAACAGAAGCCGTAACAGAAGCTGGAATTGACCGAAATACGCCGATCAAAGTGAAGTTTGAAAATTTAATTCAATTTTCACAATATGCCAAAGACGGCAGTGTGTATGGTATCTCGGCCGATATTCTAAATAAGGCCTGTAACATCCTAGATCTTCAATGCGACATCATCAGTCATGCTAACGAAGCTTGGGATGATATGTATGCCGATTTACGCAATAAAAAAATTGATATTCTTGGGCCAGTAACCTTTACTGCAAGTCGAAAAAAAGCGATGTATTTTAGCCAAGAATACTTTTTACCAGAAGCAATTGCAGTAAAGCGTGAAGGTTATAAAGAAGGAACATATAAAAATGTCTCTGAAATGATAGTCGAAAGAATAAGCGTAATAAAAGGCGATTATTACGATCATCTTTTAACCGACATGTTACCGCAAAAGAAACTCTATCGATTACGATCTCGTGATGAACAAATTAAATCATTACTGGCTGGAAAAACAGATTACGCCATACTCAATAAGCAAAACTTCAATAAAATGCAACAAGGCAATGACGCAATGCTACCCATTGTTGAAGACGCTTTGATTGGCAGTTTCCATCGCTCAGAATTAGGCTTTGCTTTTGTCAAAACTGAAAAAGGCAAAAAACTGGCCGATTTATTTACTTTGGTGATTAATTTGGTTGATACTACGCCGATCATCAATAAATACGATGTTCAACCAGATTGGCGTGCAATGACGCAAAAAGAACAAAAATCGAATCAAGTGTTTTGTGGATTTTGATCTTTAATACGGTCTTTTTATCTTCCGTGATTTGGTATGTCCACCGCCAATCAACTACCGATAACTTAACCAAACTAAAAAATCGGCGCGCTTTATATCAAAAATACTCTCGCGGAATACCAGCTAACAAAACAGTGGTTTATCTCGATGTGAATAAATTTAAACACATTAATGATACGTATGGCCACCAAGTTGGCGATGAGGTACTAAAGCAACTTTCACAACGGATATTGACTCACTGGCGGGCTCATTCATTTCGTTTAGGGGGGGATGAATTCGTATTGATTGGCATGGTGACCGAGGCTGAATTGCAAACATTACTGGAACCGATACTTGCGTTTGATTTTTTATCGGAAAGTGGTGAGCATTTTGTACAAGTAAACGCTTCACTTGGGTTTTCGATGCCGCGAGCAATAAATTTACCTATTGATGAAGTACTGCATTTAGCAGATGTGGAAATGTATAAAAACAAACAGAATCAAGCGTGATTTAATTTGAATACATGAGAGAGTAGAGGGATTGTTGAAAAGTTGTGCAAACAGTTTATTGAAGCAAAATTCGACTTGCATTGCCCTACGCTATCCGACATAATCACCGCACTCTTTAGGAAGAAAGAAATTTCAACCTTTAGAGGATAGAATCAATGGAGGTCCTGGTCCTCCCGCAATACTAGTTCGTGAACTTGGTCAGAGCCGGAAGGCAGCAGCCACAGCGGATGACGTGTGTGCCGGGATGTGGCTGGGGCTTCCACCTATTTTGATGTTATGAAATATAAGTCGTTGCACACATCGCTATTTTTTATCCCTTCTGTGACAATCAATCTCTATTCTTTGTAAAATTCAATAACAAATTTTCAAAATACAATCTAATACTATTAGAATAGCTCATTATTGAGTTTTTCCATCTATTAATTTTTTACGTACTTTAATACGTACTTGAAGAAGTGGAAGTAATAAGGATATTTCAATGAAGTTCAATCATTTGGGTATACCAACAATCGAACGTTTCGATGGTGAAATAGATTTGCCTCATTTGAAAATGACAGTTTCTGACCATGAAAATAATCCGTATGGTATTCAGTGGCAGCGTTTTTGGACTGATGCTCCATACCCTGAATTGGTAAAAACAGTGCCTCACGCAGCTTTTGAAGTTGATGATTTAATGGCTGAAATTAAAGGTAAGAAAGTCATTATTGAACCTAATTCACCAAGTGAAGGCTTAATTGTTGCTTTCATCGAGGTAAATGGTGCGCCAGTTGAATTGATGGAATATACCAAATCATTGGTTAAATGATGCTTTTCAAGTCAGCTTGATAGAAGCAAAGCTGTGGTTGACTAAAACTTCTCATTCATTGCACTAAAGCATGCCAGTAGCATGTCTTTTTGTTCGGTTGATAACTCTGCCGAGATCCGCTGGGTGAGGGCGAGGTGTAAATCATTATGCTCATTGTACAGGGTATAACCGAGTGGGGTGAGCCCGACCACAATGGAGCGTCGATCGGTCTGGTGTGGGTGGCGTTCAATAATGTTGGCGGCAACCAGTTTATCGACTTGCACGGTTAATGTGCCGGTGGTGATGCCAAGTTTATCTGACAACGCTTTCATTCTCATTGTTCCGTGTGCACCTAACACTTCCACGGTATGGATCTGCGCTAGGGTAAACGATTTTCCTCTGACAATATCGTGCTCCCATGCTGAGAGCTTGTCATAAAATTCAATTATTTGATGATTAAGCGTTGCCATTTTTGTTGTCATGTCACACCTGTCTGTATACCGCTATTTAAGTTTTAGAATTCACCTCAATGGTAAGGTGATCGATTTTATCGAATTTTTGTAATAATTGTCGGTAATATTCAGATGATTTATCACTTTTTGATTGAATGGTCATCATTGCGGCGTAATGGTCGCTGCTGATTTTCCAAACATGCAAATCGTGCATGCTATTTTGCTCATCATCACCTTTCACAGTTTGCACTATGTCGGCTAAGTAACGCTTTTCGATACTGCCATCAAGTAATATGGGGCTGGTTTGTTTGAGTAAGCCGAGCGACCAACGAGTAATGATCACTGCTCCTACAATTCCCATCATGGCAGTAAAATGATGTCAGGTGACTGCTGCGATGCTTCTTGTGTCACGGGCTATGCCTTTATTCCAACCGCTTTTTCTAGTTATCTTGTGAATATTCAATTCATCAAAATAGCGGCTTACACTCCTCAATATTCTTCTTTACACCCTAAATCTCTCTACCGCCCTCCAATAGCTTAATTTTCCAATAGATTTCAGTCTTTGAAGTCTCTGCCAATTATGGATTTGCTTGAAAGTCAGCATTTACGATTTGGCGACTAACACCTTATTGGCTTGAGCATGGTCGTTGATCGGCTTTTTGCTTGCCACATTGTTTGTGTTTTTATGGAAAACCGATATGAACTTCAAATCAGGCGTATTTATTACGCTGTTTGCAATGTTTAGTTCCCCGCTATGGGCAAAAACTGATTTGCAGACAAAAAACCAGTTAACTTCTTTGATCGAGCAAGCCTTAGCTGTGGATGTAACTCGCGATCAAATTTATTCGCAATCTCAAGCAATACGAGACAACGGCACGGTGAGTGCAACTATGGCCGATCCTAAACTTAAGTTAGGAGTGGGCGGCCTTCCTACTGATACCTTCGATTTTGACCAAGATTCAATGACTAATATGTAGGTGGGATTAATGCAATAATTTGGTCGAGGCAACACGCTTGATTTACAAAAAAAGATGGCGAACCAACAAGCTGATGGCGCTGAAATTCAAATTCAAACTCGTGAACTAGAGGTCGCCAATACCATGACCCAATTATGGGCAGAGTTGGTGTATCAGCAGCGAGCTAAACGGATATTGCTTGAAAATAAGACTTTGGTGAAAGAGCTGGTTCGCTTTATGGATACCAACTATTCAATGGGGCGCAGTGAATCGCAAGATGTCCTACAAGCGCGGATCCAATTGTCGCGATTAGAAGACCAGCTGCAAACCAATACGCAAATGCAAGCTCGGATCAAAGCTCAATTATCGGAATGGCTCGGTGAGCAATGGTTAAGTCGACAGAGAAATAAACCCGCCGATAATCAATTTGATTGGGAGCGCTTAGAGTCATTACTGGCTCAAAAATCGAAAAATGAAACCCGTTTTTACGATCTACTGGTTACTCACCCAAACGTGAGATTTGCCGACGCCAATATCAAATCCACCCAAGTTCAAGTCGAAATTGCCGATGAATCCTATTCGCCAAAGTTTGGGGTTGAGGTGCTGTATGCCCATCGTGAAGCCAATGGTATGGGGGGACAACCTGCGCCTGATTTGGTCAGTGCTTATCTTACGATGGATATTCCGTTATTCACCGACAAACGCCAATATGACGTTAGATTCACTGCCAGGGCAATCTTGGCAAGGAAAAGTCGATTATGTCTATCCTATTTTAGATCCAAAAAACCGAACATTACGGGTGCGTTTGAAGTTTAAAAATAGTGAACGTAACTTAAAACCTAATATGTTTGCCAATATTACCTTACAGCCACAGACCAAAGAGCAAGTGCTTATTATTCCTAGAGAATCGGTGATCCGATCGGGGAAAATGACCCGAGTCGTTTTATCTGAAGGTGGCGGTAAATTTCGTTCTGCTCGTATCGAAGTCGGACGAGAAGCTGCGCAACAAGTGGAAGTGTTATCAGGATTATCAGAGCAGGATAGAGTTGTCACTTCGGCCCAATTTATGTTGGATTCTGAATCAAGCCAAAATGCCGATTTAAGCCGTATCAATGGTATTGAAAATAATAATGAAACAGCATAGGCGAAAGGGGAGATCACCGAAATCATGCGTGATCATAAAATGCTGACCTTAAATCATCAAGCGGTTAAACAGTGGAACTGGCCAGGTATGATAATGAATTTTATGCTGGCGGATAACGTGGATATTAGCCAATTTCAAAAAGGGGACAATATTGAGTTTGAAATGCAAAAACAAGCCGATGACAGCTATTTAATCATTGATGTGAAACAAGGCTCACCGATGGCCAAACAAGTATGGATGACAGGAAGCATTACATCATTACTGGCCGATTTTGGCATGGTTACCATTCAATACCAACCGGTGAAAGAATGGGACTGGAAAGCAGGAGAAATGAACTTTACCGCGCAAGATTCAGTCGATTTACATCTATTTAAAGAGGGGCAATCGGTTCGGTTTCTAGTGAAAAAAAATGGCGATGATGTACTGTTGTCACAAATGCAAGACAGCAAAAAATCCGAAAAACAAGCGGTGAAAATGCCGTCTAATAGCGCATCGAAAGAGAATGAAACCAGCACACATAAAGGAGGTCACTAATGATCCCCATTATAATTCGTTGGTCTATTAATAATCGATTTCTTGTCCTGGTGGCAGCCATCATGCTGACTTTAGCGGGTCTATACAGCGTGAAGCAAACGCCAGTTGATGCGTTGCCAGATTTATCCGATGTGCAGGTGATCATTAAAACCAGTTATCCAGGACAAGCGCCGCAAGTGGTGGAAGATCAAGTGACTTATCCTTTGAGCACGGCGATGCTTGCCGTTCCTGGCGCTATAACGGTTCGTGGTTATTCTTTCTTTGGTGATTCATACGTGTATATCATTTTTAACGATGATACCGACATGTACTGGGCACGTTCACGGGTGTTGGAGTATTGAAGTCAAGTTGCGCCTAAGTTACCACCACAAGCAAAACCCACGCTAGGCCCTGATGCGATAGGTGTCGGTTGGGTGTATAGCTATGTATTCTTTATTTATAAAATTAAAATCTTGGGATGAACGTGCATTATTAGATGGCGATAATTCTTCTTTTGGGATTTCTCAACGGATTAATGCCCGTGCGGTAAAAGAGATCCCTGATGCGATTGTATTTGCATTAGGTCCACCTGCTGTACCTGGTATGGGGGCGGCTTCTGGCTTTGAGTTTATATTAGAAGATACGCTAGGACGCAATCGAACAGAGCTTGCTCAGTTAATGAATGATTTAATTCAAGAGGCGAACAAGCAACCAGAAATTGCCCATACATTTAGTACTTTTAGGGCAAATGTACCTCATTATTATTTGGATATTGACCGTGAAAAAGCGAAGCAATTAGGGATTTCGTTAACAGATATTTTTACCACGTTACAAGGCAACTTAGGGTCAATCTATGTCAATAACTTTAGTATGCTGGGTAAAAACTTCCAAGTAACAATGCAGGCTGACAGTGAATACCGCTCTTCTATGGATGATTTGGAACGTTTCTTTGTGCGTAGTCAGAATGGTTCAATGATCCCATTAAGTACATTGGTATCTTATGAGCAAGTTTTTGAGCCTGATGTGGCGTGGCGTTATAACATGTATCGCTCTGCGACTATTCAGGGGCAACCAGCACCAGGTTATTCCAGTGGCGATGCTATTGTTGCAATGGAACGAGTGGCAGCAGAAGTATTACCTCAAGGTTATCAATACGAATGGACAGGAATGGCATACCAAGAAATTTTAGCCGGTAACCAAGCTATTTTTGCTTTCGCATTAGCATTGATTTTTATCTATCTATTTATGGTTGCACAATATGAGAGTTGGCTTATTCCAATTTCAATCATATTAATTGTACCAGTTGCGACTTTAGGTTCTTTTATTGCGTTGAATTTAATGGGGATCCCCCTCAATTTATATGCTCAAATAGGTTTGGTTTTATTGATAGCCTTAGCCGCGAAAAATGCAATATTGATCGTGGAGTTTGCAAAAAATGAACGTGAACAAAACGAATTGTCTGTTGATGATGCGGCGATTAAAGGTGGTATATTGCGTTTTCGTGCCGTTAATATGACATCGTGGTCTTTTATATTAGGGATTTTCCCATTGGTGTTTGCAAGTGGCGCAGGGCATATTAGTCAAAACTCCCTTGGTATTTCACTTGTGGGAGGGCTTTTGTGTGTGCTTTTAGCTGGTACTTTATTGATTCCTGGCCTATACGCTATGATTCAAAAGTACCGTGAGAATTTTCATGGTGGAAGTACCAAATTAGAAGATTTAGAAGACTAACCCCTATTAAAGTAAGTAGTGAAGCCATACTTAAAGCCTAACGATAGTGTTCAACTAACGTTAGGCTTTTTTAATACCCATTCATTTTGACAATTAGAATGTAACCTTAATGTTTCTTAACGCTAAACAATAAAGCCGGTAATACCGTTAAGCTATACAACAATAAAAAGCCTATTGCGATGGTGAGTAAAAACCCAATACTGAACATGCCACGGTGATCGGCAAGTAATAACGAGCCGAAGGTCACTATGGTAGTAAGAGAGCTTAAAATCGCCGCTTTAGGTGTGGAGGATTGATAAAACTCTTTCACCGATCCCACCGAGCGAAAACGTTCAACAATATGAATGCCGTTATCGACCCCTAGCCCAAAAATAAGCGGGATCACGATAATATTGGCCATATTGAGTGAATAACCACTCCAATGCGCGACCGCCATTGTCGACAAGGTGGTGAGCAGTAATGGAATAAAGCTTAGCACCACGTCATGCTTATGCTTTAAGGCAAACAACAAGACTAATGCTATCAAGCCTAATGAATAACAGGTGGCTTGTATGAAGGCGGTGGTAATTATCTTACCGACTTGTTGCTCTGCTACTGGGCGACCGGTGGCATTTGGGGCAATTTTTTGTACCGCAGCAATAAATTGGTCGAGCTGTTTAACATCACGCATATTGCCCGATGGGTAGGCGACCACTAACGCATAGTCTTGGTTGTAATAACGTTGCGCCAGTGCTTGAGGAATATCCTTGATTGTCGGTTGCGGCGCTTGCATCATCTGCTGCATGTTTTGTTGCATGGAAGATAAAGGCAATAAAGCATAACGCGAAATGCTGCGATAGAGATCTTGTGGCGGGGTATTTTTCAGCCATTTTAGGGTACTAGGGTGAACACCTTGTGTGTGTTCAAGCTTGCTAATGAGTGGCTCTAGCTGAATAGTATGGGCGGCAGCCGCGGGTGGTTGTTGAAGCGTTTTGGCTAATGTCATCATTCTGCTTTGACGATCTTGCGGCAAAAATGAATTAATCGATAAAGCATTACTCACTTCGGGTAGATGTGACAATTTTTGTTGCCATTGTTTTGCTTGCGCGGGCGATGAGGCCAACATCATCATTTGGTAGCTTGAGGTTAACCCTTGCTGTTGAATTTCTTCTAAGGTTTGTACCGATTCTGAATGCGGCGATTTAAGCACTAAGGTCGAAAAATCAAAGCGCATTTGACTGGCACCAATTCCGGTGACAATTAACAATCCAATCGCGATCCCGATGACCAATTTATGGTGTTTTACCAACCAATATTCACCATCTTGTTGCACTTGTTTTTTAGCTTGTGGCTGGTATTTAGGATAACCGAACAAGAAGAAAAACACCGGTATCACAGTAAACGTGGCTAATAATCCCATTAACATACCGGCAGCGGAAATGATGCCTAATTCAGCCAGCCCAGTATAGGCGGTAGGGTAGAATCCTAAAAAGCCAATTGCTGAAGTTAATGCGCATAAACTCAGTGGGACAAATGTGCCTCTAACCGACGCTTTTAAACAGTCGGTATTATTGTCATGCTTGCCTTGTTCTTCCCGTATTCGTAAACAAAAATGAATCGAAAAATCGACCCCAAGGCCAATAAACATCACTAAGAAGACAATTGAAATGGTGTTATACGAACCGACTAACCATAAACCAACCGCTAACGTCCAAATAAGCCCAACAATTACCGCGATATAACTGGCCACAATAATGCGAACCGAGCGGATGCCAAACCCTAAGATAATGATAAGTCCGATCAATGACATAGCGCCGGCCAGTTTTACACTGTGATTAGCGTCTTTTATTTCATCAAAATCTAATGCCGTTTGTCCGGTTAAGCGAACTTTTACGTTTGGCAAATTGGCGTATTTATTGATCAGTTGATGAGCGGTTTCCATAATTATACGGTTAGGCTCTTTTTGATCGCGTTGTGGGATCGCGTTAACGCTGATGATCTGATAATTGGTGGTTTTACTTTGCGGGAATAATAAAGAGAGCCAATTAACCGATTGATTGGCAGATGTCTTATTTGGGGTTTCAGTTTGGTTAGCATGATCAATATCGGCGACTTGGTTGAGAGCGCTAATTAAGAGTTTGGCACTTTTCTCATCTTTAGTTTCAATCGCTTGGTTTAATTGCGCCAATAATTGCATTGCAGGCGCGGCTGGATTGCTGCTGCTTTGATTTTTGCTGGTGCTTTGACTCATCGCAGCGGTTTGAAGCCGTGGCAATAGCGCGCTTAAGTTGTGATTAAAATCGTTAAATTCTTGTTTGGATAAAAACCACAACGCTTGCTGTTTTAACCAAGGCAAGGTAGAGGGAGAGAACACATCTTTAAATAAAGGGGTGCGCGAGAAATCTTGGGTTAAATGTTCGGTCACTTGTTGGATTTTTTGACGATCATCGCCAGAAATGACCACCACCAATGAACTTTCAGAATCGCCAAATTGTTGTGACGTTTTATTAAGGTTATCTTTCCACGCGGCATCTTGCTCCACTAAATGGTTTAGATCTGAATCGATATTAAAGTGAGCTTGGCTATACACCACCCCAAAATAACTGCTTACACACAGGCACAATAGGCACAAAACATACGGCCAAGACGGGGTGGAAGATTGAGTGGATTTTGCATTACGAGAAAAGAAAGAAAACATAACAAGCTTATCGATTCGTTAGATGATCAGGCCAACAGTATATTCTTTAAGGTATTTTGTGAAAAAGATTAAAATCAATGATAGCCGGAAAAACTGTCCATTTTTTGTTTTTTTAAGCCCGCGACGACGTCAGTGATAAGCTGAGATTGGCGCTGTCCAGCTTTATAAAACTCATGTCATTTGGCTAGATTATTAAATTAAATAGCCCATACAAAATTATAATCAGAAGCTCACGATTGATTCATATCAAGTAACAAAATATGAATAAGAGTCACCTGTGCAACAATTCAATTTATCCAGTCTTTATTCAGGACAGTTTTTATTTACACTGTCTTTATTCAATATGAGCAGGAAACTTCAATATGAATCGTAAATGGTTACTCCCTATTCTAGTTTTATCGGGAGGAGCATTATTGTGGCTCGACAAAACATTAGGTTTGAAATGGGCATTAATGGGTGTAGTCGGTTTTGCCTTTGGTTTTACACTGTCATTTAGTCGTTTTGGTATCGTATTTGGTTGGCGTGAAATGCTGACAAAGCGTAATAGTTATTATGTGCGTGTTCATTTGCTCACCATTGCGATTGAGATTTTTTTGTTTACCGCTTTTCTCTCTTTTAGTCATGCCTTGTTTGGCGATCCTATGGTCGGCAATGTAATGGCGATTGGCGTGCCTTTCATTGTGGCGGCTTTTGTTTTTGGTATCGGCATGCAACTTGCGGGAGTGTGCGCCACTGGCACAGTGTATTCTTGTGGTGAAGGGAAGCCACGTTTTTGGTTAGTGTTGATTTTTTATTGTATTGGTACCGTGATCAGTAATCAATTTAGACCGGTATTAGATGCAAATTTTACCAGTCACGCGATATTGTCGAAAGATATAACGGGTAATCTTTGGAGTGGGATGGCGCTTAATTTACTGTTATTAGCAGTATTATTTGTGTTATTTCGCAAAAGTGAATGTAAACGTACAGGTGAGATCAAACCTATTTTTAGTGGCGGTAATTTATTCTGGCGGGAGGGGCGTTTCACGGTCTTAACCGGCGGTATCATTATTGCGTTTCTTAACTCTAGTGTATTGGCACTGCATGGTTCGGCGTGGACTATTACCGACGCCGCTTATGAAATGGGCATACATGGCGGCTCGTTATTCGGTTTGTTTAAAGGGAACCCGAGCCTAGATCATTCTTTGTTTTTTAACCCAATGGTTGGCATGTTTTGGTTAGGGGTTTTAGGCGCGGCATTCGCACGTTGCATCAATAATACTAGCATCGCGGCACCACTTCGTTTTGATCACAGTATGGCATCGATTATTGGCGGATTACTGATGGGAATGGCAGCGATGTACAGTGCTTGTAATCTCGGTGGATTTTTTGATGGTATTGCTTCTGGTAGTTTGCATGGCTGGGTTTGGATGTTGATGGCATTGGCTGGCAGTGTGATCGGTATTCGTCTACGGCCATTGTTTGGGTTGCATGGTTAATTTAAATCAGTAAAAGTTTATTTTATGTGAATAATAAATGGCAGTTCTTAGGATTCTTTGTTAATGTTATTACGCGTTATTGAATAATAACGTAATAATATAGGGAGTTTATAATGAAAACAGTTTCTAAATTTGCTTTTGCTGCGATTGCTGTGGGTGTGTTGGCCGGCTGTTCATCAAATGATGAAATGATGGCACAACAAAAACAAACGACTGAACAAATCCAAACTCTAACCAATGAATTACAAACTCAAAAAGAAATGTCAGCTAAGAACGCAGAGGCCGTTTCTCAGTTGCAAGCAAACAATGAAGCGATGCAACAAAAAGCAGAGCAAATGATGAAGGTTTATACCGTCAAAGAAAACGACACGCTTATGTCTATCTCTCGAGATCATGACATGTCACTAGAAGATCTAATGGCATTAAACTCTGACATTGATAAATCGAAAAAACTCTTAATTGGTACAACCGTTAATATTAAATAACGATGGTTTGTTAATAAGAGAAATCGACAAAATCAAGATTGAACCATAAGTAAGAAAGCTGCCGTTTGGTGGCTTTTTTTATGTCTACTATTTGTGAACTTTAACCGTTTATTGCTATTCAAGTTCAATTGATTGCGCTAGTATTTAACGGGGGTTTGCGCCCATTTCAGCGAAAAGTCCAATGTGAGCCTACAGCCCTTTATTTATAAGGTCTGTAGGGAATAGCTTATTTTCTAATATCCTTCTTAGGCCACCAGTTCGACCATGCTCTCTTCTCTCCAAGGCTCTAAGTTCTCAAGCAGTTTCTCTAGAACAATATTGTCTTTTTGAATAGTAATATGCCAGTAGCTCTAATCTAAGCGCACCCATTTGGAGAAGAAATAGGTGCATTTATTTCGAGAGATTTTCCTTGGAACCACTTTCGCCATCCTGTAGTTTGTCTTGATACATGCCCAAGTTGTTCAGTCAAAGCAACCAGAGCGCCATGAGGCAAGAATTTTAATTCCCAAGCTAACATTAATAAACTTTGTACGGTTTCTAAAAGTGCACTATATTCTGGTCAAGCCCAATAGGACACCTGACTTTGTAATTTTTCATAGTCGATTGGCGTTAAATCACCAAGCGTAGTATGCAACCTTTCATGGTTGTAATACCGGATATATTCTTCAACATCTTCTT
>NZ_JAAUWS010000043.1:0-20829 GCF_014694465.1 Vibrio sp. S11_S32
CTTACGCAATGATCAAAGCTTTAAATAAACTAACAGGGCTAGGTATGCCTAAAACTTACCGAATTGATTGAAATAATACCATTCTAGTGTTGTCACCTCTAAATTTGAATTACGCAACAAAGCCGGTCACAGTGGTGAATTCCATGCTGAGACGGTGCTATTGATGATTTACATGGCGTTACTGTCTTCTGCCGCTTTCGCAATTTGGAGTATCTTATTAAAATACAATTCGGTCGGTATGATCACCATTTTTAATTTCTTGATCCCAATTTTTGGCAGTTTGTTGTCGGCCATATTTCTGCATGAAACAGTACTAGAATGGAAGAACATTATCGCTCTTATATTAGTGTGTAGCGGGATCTTTTTGGTCACGCGGGTACATAAAAAACCATAGCCGCAGTTTTTTCAAGGCCGCTGTCTTCATCAAATAAGAAAGATCAAAAACAAGAAATGTTAAAGGCGGCAAGTGGCGCGACAATACAACTGTCCAACTTGCGCTTTATTGTGTTTACCGCTAAAGATTTTTACTTTTTGAGCGAGGTATAATTCTGCAGTTGACAGTGCATCGACTAACGCGTTATGCGCTGAATATGGCGGTAAATTGTAGCGCTTACGTACATCATTAAGTTGCAATTCTACCCGTTCCGATTGATCGTGATACACCAAATGTTTTTCAATTTTTAAGGTATCTAACCAAATGATCGGGAAAGCATTTAACTGGTAACGTTTTAATAGGTAGGTTTGAATAAAACTGCGTTCAATCACTGCGCCATGAGCAATTACCACTTTTCCGGTCATTTTAACAAACAGACGATTCATTGCTTCGTCCAGTTGTTCACCTTCAAGTAGCATTTGAGGGGTAATATGATTGACCACCGCACTGGCAGCCTTTATCTTCTGGTTATCGTCTACATAGCAATGCGCCGCCGTTTCCATATCGATACGACCGCCTATAATACTCACACTGCCCACACTCAATAGACTGTCTTTGTCGAAATCGATCCCTGTGGTTTCAAAATCCAATACTAAAAAATCGAGCTCTTGCAAAGGCTTATTCATTTTAGGCAATGGCGTTAACAGCAAACGACGTAATTCATGCGGGCAACCTTCAGGAATAACTAAGTCACGACGTTGTTGTTCTAGTTGGTTGATCGGATGAAAATGATGCTTAGTCGAACTGATTTTTTTTAACACAGACTTCATATATTGCAGCATGTTCAACCCTTTTATATCAAACCATCTTCATCGAGAAAAACGTATAGAGTAGATCAACTTATCACAAGTTAGATTACTCATGTTATCCATTCTTATTATTTGAATCCTTGGGTATCAAAACTATAACCCTAACTTGACAAAATAAGAAAAACGAGCCGCTGACTATTTCTAGTTCGCTAAGCTCGTTTCTTTATTTACGGTGTTACTTGTTGGTTGTGTGCATCAAATCATTAAGCGTTATTTATTTTCAACTTCAATTACTTTGGGTACATCACCATTAAATCATACAAATTAATAAAGCGCACAAAAAAAGCGGCTTTCACGACCAAGAAACCGCTAAACCGCTAAACCGCTTTTTCAAATTATAAACAAAAAACGCTACACTGCTTCAATGCAACGTTATAAAGCAAAAATCAACATACCTTATTTGCCTTCCGACATTGGATAATCATGGTATCCCAATTGTTCGGAGATATTCTTACAAGCATTTTGCAACAAACCAACATAATAAGACATACGGCTTTCATCAAAACGTATGGTCGGGAATGAAATCGATAAACCGGCAATCACATGGCCAAAGCGGTCATACACAGGTGCGCCAATACAGCGTAATCCAGGTTCTTGTTCTTCGTTATCTTCTGCATAACCTTGCACTTTCACTCGCTTTAATTCTGCAAGTAACTGGTCTACATTGTCATGAGTTTTTTGAGTATGCTTAATAAAAGTCACCTCTTTTAAAGCGTCACGTACAAACGATTCTTCTCGCTCTGCCAGTAACACTTTGCCTATCGCTGTACTGTACAAAGGATTACGGCGACCAATACGTGATTGCATACGTAAGTTGTAACCAGAGTCAATTTTGTGGGTATAGATAATCTGATCAACATCCAAAGCGCCCAAATGAAGTGCTTCATTGGTTTGCTCCGATATGTAACTCATTTCTTTATCTGCTAGCGAGATCAAATCAACGTATTCTAGTGATTTAGCGCCAACTTCAAACAGTTTAAGCGTGAGAGAATACTTATCCGCTTCACCTTCTTGGTCAACATAGCCCAACATTTTCATGGTTTGTAAAAAGCGGTAAGTGGTACTTTTCGACATCATTAAGCGTTGAGACAACTCGGTAATACCAATATTTTTTTGCTCACCCAGTGCTTGAAGAATACCAAAGACTTTCATTACCGATGAGACGGCATCCGGTTGTTTTGCTTTTTCCATTTGAGTAAACCTTTATTCATTATTATTACAATTGCAATCATTCTATCTGCTTTATCATTTTTATTGAAATGCCCAGTTCAAAAAAATGAAACGTAAACAGCTGCAAGATGAAAAATACGATTCAGGTCACTTTTTCAAAACGGCTCTTTAATTTTTATTGAAATGACGTTTCATAATTGATATTGTTATTTCACTTACTCGAGGCCTTGACCTCAAGACACATTAATTGAATGGCTAAAAAGCCGCATTTAAGGATACGTTATGATTTTGAACTCTTTTGATCTACAAGGCAAAGTAGCTATCGTGACTGGTTGCGATACTGGTCTTGGGCAAGGCATGGCACTAGGGTTAGCCCAAGCGGGTTGTAATGTTGTTGGCGTTAACTACAGTGCACCAACAGATACTATTGAAAAAATGAATGATGCGGGATATAAATTCTTAGATGTCCGCGCGAACCTGCTCACCCAAGATGATATTCCTGCCATTATCGAAGCTGCCGTAGCTGAATTTGGTAAAATCGATATTCTAGTTAACAACGCCGGCATTATTCGCCGTGAAGATGCGATTGAGTTTTCAGAGCAAAACTGGGATGACGTGATGAACATCAACTCAAAAACCGTTTTCTTTATGTCTCAAGCGGTCGCAAATCAATACATCAAGCAAGACACTGGCGGTAAAATTATCAATATCGCGTCAATGCTGTCTTTCCAAGGTGGTGTTCGCGTACCTTCTTACACAGCATCAAAAAGTGCGGTGATGGGTATCACTCGCGCCATGGCGAATGAGTGGGCAAAACATGGTATTAACGTCAATGCTATCGCACCTGGTTACATGGCAACCAATAACACCGCAGCACTGCTTGCTGATGAAGAACGCAGTAAAGCCATTTTAGATCGTATCCCTGCCGATCGTTGGGGAACACCTGCCGATGTTGCCGGCCCTTGTGTTTTCTTAGCATCGGATGCAGCAAGCTACGTTAACGGCTACACTATTGCGGTTGATGGCGGTTGGTTAGCTCGTTAATTTTCACTGTTATACAATGTGCAAAGCGGTTGTTGATGTCGCTAATATTAGTCACATCAATATCGCTTTGGCAAAGGAAATACCATGTTTGTTTATAATAAAGACGTTAAATTAGAAGATCTCGGCAACGGGGTTTCGCGTAAAATTATGGCTTATAGTGACAATGTCATGTCGGTTGAAGTGTACTTTGAAGATGGGGCAATTGGCGCATTACATAATCACCCACACGAGCAAGTTACTTACGTACTTTCTGGCGAGTTTGAGTTCACCATTGGCGATCAAACTAAGGTAGTTAAAGCCGGTGATGCGCTGTATAAAGAACCCAATATTATGCACGGCTGCACATGCTTAAAAGCTGGCGTGCTACTCGATACCTTTACCCCAATGCGTAAAGACTTTATCAAGCAATAAATTAAACCAAACTATCGCCGCTTATATTTCAACTAAAATAAGCGGTGAAAATTTATCTCAAAAATTCCTTACTGGAGAAACAAAAATGAAAATCGCACTAATGATGGAAAACAGTCAAGCTGGTAAAAATGCAACCATTTTGAATGAACTGACTAGCGTGGTTGAACCTCTCGGTCATACTGTTGCTAATGTTGGCATGAGCGATGAAAATGATCATCACCTAACTTATATCCATCTTGGTATTCAAGCGAGCCTACTGCTTAACTCTCAAGCAGTGGATTTTGTGGTTGCTGGTTGCGGAACAGGCCAAGGCGCGATGATGTCACTAAACCTACACCCGGGTGTGGCATGTGGCTACTGCCTTGATCCTTCCGATGCATTCTTATTTAACCAAATCAACAACGGTAATGCACTAGCGCTTGCGTTTGCTAAAGGCTTTGGTTGGGCGGCAGAATTAAATGCTCGTTATATCTTTGAAAAAGCATTCAGCGGCCCACGCGGTGAAGGTTACCCAGTAGAGCGTAAAGCACCACAAGTGCAAAATGCTGGCATTCTTAGCCAAGTGAAAGCAGCAATTAACAAAGACAACTACTTAGATTCACTACGCGCTATCGACTCTGAATTAGTCAAAACGGCCGTGGCTGGCGAGCGTTTCCAACAGTGTTTCTTCGATAACTGTCAAAATGATGAAATCAAAGCATTTGTACGTGAAATCCTAGCTTAATACTTTTAACTAAGAAAAAATAAACCCCCTAGTTTATTCAGTTTTGCCGACCTTCTTGGTCGGCATTTTTGTTTATTGAAACTGTGATCATAAATAATTAGAGTGTAAGTCTAAAACCCACATGGTATTATAATTGGTATAATAACTATTAATATTCTGTATACCACTTCATTCACACTGAACATAATTGATTTTTATCACAGATTAGAAATAACCGCTCTCTTAGAATTAATGCCGTTCACTTAACCCTGAAATCCTTATGGATAAAGGCTTTTGATAATTAAAGAACCTAGCTATAGCTGGATTCTTTGCTATCTGGGATACTTTATTTTGTACATAAAACAAAATATCCTTAAGTGAATGGCATTACTCTCTTAGAATCCCCTTTAAGGATCATTAATGCAGTATCTATTTGATTTACCTTTCGCTCAATGGCTTGGTTTTCTTAGCTTTGCTCTGGGAATTTCTACCTTTTATCAAAAAGACGATCGCAAACTTAAGCTGGTGATGCTGGTTTTCCAGCTCAATAACGTATTGCATTTCTACCTACTCGGCTCTGATATTTCAGCCATCAGTACGTTACTTTCATTCTTGCGTACCGCCACGGCAATACGGACCTCATCCAAAATTGCAGCGACAATATTTATTATTGTCAGCGTAGCCTTAGGCCTATGGATTGCGAATGGGCCACTAGACTTATTACCTATCCTAGGATCGATATTAGGCACAATTGCTGTGTTTCTTCTCAAAGGCATACAAATGCGTATTGCCTTTATTGTTGGTGCGATGTGCTGGCTTGCCAATAATATCATCATCGGATCGATTGGTGGCTCATTGCTAGAAGCGACTTTGCTGACTGTCAATTTATTTACCATCATGCGGCTTTATCGTAATAATAAGAAAATAGAATTAGATAACTAGTAGACTCGCATGAATACTTTTTAAGTATGCCATTATGGCATAAATGCTCCTTACCACTTTAGTCTCGAAAGTGCGGAGTATTTAGGCAATATGATTTTTGACCGTATTTCAAAATAACAATGGTGGTAACAGTAGTGAAACTCGTTAAAATCATCAAATGATAATGAGTTGTTACATTTAATTAATGATTAAGTATATCTCGAGCGAATATTCAGTTGATCTAGCTCAATTTACGTGCTTTAATGTGACTTAAGTCACACTTATGGAGCAGGAATGAACGCTATTACATTAAAAAATGAACTTCCAAAACTTATTGTCAACAAAAATACAAAGAAAGCTCTAAGTAACATGATGCACTTTGGATTAATGTTTGGAACTACGGTTTCTTTCATCGCTATAACCGCGCTTACATGGATTGAGATCAACTAGTTCCCTCAATTACGGTTACCTCTCAATATTGAATTGAGTACTCAGATTTAAAAAAAACGCCTCTCTTTTTATAGAGAGGCGTTTTTAATATGAGCGAGTAACCCAGTCTTAAAAGAGATTGATATTTTGCCGTCACTTAAGCATCAGCCAGTGGTTAACTGTACATCAATTTATTAGTTGCTGAATTGACTGATGGTATAAAAGATAACGTGTCCGCAGACATTTTTTTTCCATCCGACATTTGAATATGGGTAACGCCCCATAGAACACACCCCTTCTCAACATTGAATAAAACTCGTGTTTGGCTGAATAATATACCATCATCATAGGCTGGTGATACTGCGGTTGCCTCACCTAACCAGTTATCTTTAATTGTTTGATAATCTGTGTGAAGATCAAGAGATAAATATTGCGGCTCTATATCCTTAACAATCGTGAGTAATATTTTAGTCCCTAACCCATTTTTTTGTATCGATAATTTATGTGGGATATTCGTATCATTCCATTTTAATTCAAGAACTTCATTTTCGGCGCGATTCATATAAATACCTTAATTATGATTGCTTATAACTTATCATCAACTACATAGCTCATTATTATAAATTAAAACGCCTATCTTTCGGGATAGGCGTTTTTATAATAGTAATGAAAATCAAAGTGATTATTTGCTGTTTAAATTATCCCAAACACCAAGAATGTACATGATCCCAAGTGCACGGTCGTATAGACCATAACCAGGACGAGCCCATTTTTCTTCACCCCAAATATGGCGGCCATGATCTGGGCGAACATATCCTTGGTAATTATATTTATGCAGTGTTTGGATCACTTTAACCGTATCAACAGAGCCATCACAAGCACGATGCGATGATTCAATAAAATCACCATTTTCAAAGCGTTTTACATTACGAATATGGATAAAGTGAATACGATCATGTACTTCATCAATAATATCAGGGATATCATTGGCAGCTGAACCTAATGAGCCACAGCATAAACTTAAACCGTTATATGGATTATCAACTAACTTAAGGAAACGCTTAATATTATCTTTATTGATGATAATTCGAGGTAAGCCAAATATTGGGAAGGCAGGATCATCTGGGTGAATACCCATTTTAATATCACACTCTTCACATACTGGAATGATTCTCTCTAGAAAATATTGTAAGTTTTCCCAAAGTTTTTCAGAATCACAATTTTTATATTGCTCAAATGTTTCTTTTAGGTTCGCCAGTCGCGCAGGTTCCCAACCCGGCATGGTCACTTCAACATTTTTAGAAATAGTTTCAATGAGTTCTATTGGATCAATATCATTGATCTTACTTTTTTCAAAAAACAAAGCATTAGAACCATCTTCCATCTCTTTATACAACTCTGTTCGAGTCCAATCAAAAACTGGCATAAAGTTATAACACACGACTTTTACGCCAACTTTGGCTAAACGGCGTAATGTTTCGATATATATATCAATATATTTATCTCGAGTCGGTAAGCCTAACTTAATGTCTTCATGAACATTAACGCTTTCGACAACATCGATATTAAATCCAGCATCTTCAATGATTTTCTTTTCCGCGAGGATCCGCTCTTCGCTCCATAACTCCCCTGCTTGCATATCATGTAATGACCACACAATGCCTTCAACGCCAGGGATTTGCTTTATATTGGCTAACGTAATTTGATCATTACCTTCGCCATACCATCTAAATGTCATTTTCATTTAAATTATTTCCTATTTATTCATTACGAATTGATGAACGGATTCTTTCGCACCGTGTTCATTCAATGTATTCAATGCTGATAATAAGTTCGATTTGAATGTTTCGTTAGCCGCTATTTTTTTATTAAACATTTGTTCTATTGATAAAAATGCATTAATTAACGACTCGGATTCTTTATTGTTAGCCCAAATATCAGTAAAGGTCTCTTTCAACGGGTCTTGTACATCAATATCATTACCTTGCTCATCGATACCACTTGCATACTTAATCCAAGCGGCTAACGCAAGGTATAGGCCTTTAATTTGAACATTATTGTCTAGGCCATATTGAATGGTTTCTAACCAACGCTGTGGAATTTTTTGTGAGCCATCCATCGCGATTTGCCATGTACGATGTTGTAATGCCGCATTCTCATAGCGCTCAATCAAGGAATCTTTATAAGCGCCTAAATCTATACCTTCAATATGGATAGAAGGTGAAATTTCTGTATCCATCAAATACCGTACAAACGTTTTAAATTTATCATCGTTCATCGTTTCTGAGACGGTTTGGTAACCTGATAAATACCCAAGATAAGCAATAGCAGAGTGTGTGCCATTTAATAAACGTAGCTTCATTTCTTCAAATGGCACCACATTATCAGTGAATACAATATTAGAAATCGAGGTTTGATCCCAAGCCGGTCTTTCATTAATAAATTTATCTTCAATAACCCACTGCAAGAATGGTTCGGTCATAACACAAGCATGATCGACTAAACCTAGGACTTGTTCTATTTTCTTCACATCGTCATCCGTTGTTCTTGGAACAATTCGGTCAACCATAGTGCAAGGGAATTTAATATTCGCTTTAATCCAGGTATGTAACTCAGGATCATAAGCTTCGGCAAAATCTAAGACTACTTGCTCAAGAACATGACCATTCTCAGGTAAGTTGTCACATGTTAATGGGGTAAATGGTGCAATATTATTGTTACGACGATATTGAATCGCATTGATTAAAAATCCGATCGCCGATTTTGGTTTATCTAGGTTAGCCAAATCATGCACAATGAATGGATGCTCTAAATTCAAATGCCCATTAGCGGGATTATGGCAATATCCTTTTTCAGTAATCGTTAGTGATACAACCTTCACATCACTACTGTGCATGTATTTTAGAACTTCGTCGCTTTCATCGCTGTTAATTATACGGTCTACAGAACCAACAACATGTAGAGTTAGATCTTCGTTATAACCAACACCAACTGTATATAAATTATCTTGTGGACTTAATTGAGATTTAACATCGATACCACCCCAATTCACACCAACAATTTTCCAGTTACCGCCAATTTCACGCATAAGCGTATCTGTAATTAAAGCTTGATGAGCTCGGTGAAAAGCGCCAAAACCTAAATGAACAATGCCAACAGTCGATGCTTGAATTTGTGTATTTGGCTTAATTTTTGCGTTAGCTTGCGCAATATTTTGATTCGAAAGTAAATTCATTTTTATATCCAATAAAGTAAAGCATATGCAGCGAACCGCATATGCTTGGTGTTAATTATTTTTGAGCATCTTGAATTTGGTTTAACATATCAGCCAAATCTGGATTTTCTTTTTTGAATTTTTCATATACAGGTTTCACTGCTTCTTGGAATGCAGGGATATCACTGTTCACAAAGTTCACTTTTTGCGCTTTAAGATCAGTTAATGATTTATCAACATACGCGTTCCAGTTGGTCTTTTGTTGCTCAACAGTTTCTTTAGCGACTTTACGAATCGCCACTTGTTGGTCTGGCGTTAAGTTATTCCAAACCGTCGTAGATACCACTAAGACATCAGGAACCATGGTGTGCATATCGTATGAGAAATATTTTTTAACTTCATAATGACGAGAAGAGTAATAAGATGGGATATTATTTTCTGCTCCATCTACAACACCTTGTTGAAGCGCTGAATACAACTCACCGTATGGTAGTGGTACCGCTGTCGCGCCTAATGCTTTCATGGTATCAATAGAAATTGGTGAGTTTTGCACACGAATTTTCATACCTTTCAAATCAGAAGGCTCTTTGATTGGCTTATCGGCATAGAAACTACGCTCACCTGCATCTAAGAATGCAAGGCCAATAAAGCCTGATTTTTCAGATGATGCTAAGATTTCGTCACCAATTGGACCTTCTAATACCTTGTCATAGCTTGCTTTATCTTTAAATAAGTAAGGCAGTGATAAAATATTATAATCTGGCGCAAAAGTACTTAAAGGAGCAGCACTGACTTTAGTAAAGGCAATAGTTCCATTTTGAACCATTTGCAATAGATTCGTTTCATCTCCTAAAGTACCGTTTGGATATACCTTAACGCGGATATGAGTTTCAGCTTTCACTTGCTGAGCAAACCATGTCAGTGATTTATGCACCGGATGTTCCGTTGGCAATGCGTGCGCAAGCTTTAATGTCGCGGCCTGAGCTTGAAATGCCATAGCTGATACTAAAGCGACTGACATTAGTAGTTTTTTCATGTTTTTCATTCAAATGTTCCTTTTTATTATTGTTGATAGCCCGCAAGGCGAGGTAGCCAGAGAGATATCTCAGGGAATATAGTAACGATAGCAAGTGTAATAACCATGATTGCAAATAGAGGCAATAATTTAGGTACAACCTGACCTAACTTAGTACCAGACACACTACAACCAACAAACAACGCAGTTCCTACAGGTGGAGTACAAATTCCGATACACAAGTTAAAGACTAAAATGATACCGAAGTGAATAGGATCAATACCCAATTGAGTCGCAATAGGTAAGAATATCGGGGTAAAAATTAATACCGCTGGCGTCATATCCATAAAGGTACCAACTACCAACAAAATCACGTTCATTAACAGCATAACCATTATTGGGTTATTCGATGCTGCTAAAACAAAATCAGCAATGAATCCTGGGATGTCAGCGTTTGCCATTGACCAAGACATCATTGACGATGTCGCAACCATAAGAAGAACTATCGAGGTAGTAACCACACTTTCAATCAATAAAGGAAGCATGTCTTTCATCTTTAATTCACGATAAGCAATACCAAGGATCAAACTGTAAACCACCGCAATAGCTGAAGCTTCCGTCGCGGTAAAGATACCGCCTAAAATCCCCCCCATAATGATGACAACTAGGCTTAAGCTCGGTATGGCATCAAGGACAACTTTTCTTTTCTTCTCTTTAAAGACGATACGTTGAGCTGGGATACCAAAACGTTTACCTAAAATGAAGATACCAATCATAATGCCCAGTCCCATTAACAAACCAGGTAAGTAACCCGCAATGAAGAGATACTGCACAGAGGTGGTACTAACAAGTGCGTATAAAATCAAGATATTTGATGGTGGGATTAATAAACCCGTAGGACATGAAGCCACATTCACAGCAGCAGAAAACTCCGGTGGATAATCATGCTCATCGTATAATGGTTTCATGATGCCACCAACCGCAGCAGCAGAAGCCGCAGCTGAACCAGAAAGAGAACCAAACATCATGTTGGCTAGTACGTTAACATGAGATAACGAACCTGGAAGTTTGCCACCAAATATCATGGCAAAGTTAATCAGTCGAGAAGCTAATCCTCCTCGATTCATTAAATTCCCAGCAACGATGAAAAAGGGCAGCGCGAGCAGACCAAAATTATCGAGCCCATTAGCAAATTTTTGTGAACTAAGCACCATTGCTTGATCGAGAGGAAAGTCAATGAATATAGTTAATATCGCAGCGATACCAATTGAAAATGCAATTGGCACGCCGATAAGTAATAAAACACCTAATACGCCAAACAATACAGCGACAGGAATAAAATCAAAGAACACATCTGGCGCATTGGCGAGAAAGTGTGCTGAAAATAATAAATCTAGTAAAGTCATTGTTTATTTTCCTTGAGTTTCATTTTTAGGCGAAACAAGTGATATAACGGATTCACAAATATCAACTAAACCATAATAAAGGATAAGCACGCCTGAAAAAGGAACCACTAAATATACGTAACCCATTTTTAAGCTTTCACCAAAAATCTCAATACCTGGTGAAATCTGACCATGACGTAAGGTTGAACTCACCATCTCACCGCCACCATAAATCAGGGCAACAGCAGCAAATGCACAAATAATAAGGTTAATGATAATGCCAAGTATTTTTTGACCTCTTACTTCTAACTTCGAAGCCAATAATTCTAATGCAAGGTGACGTTTAATTGAGTAGGTATACGCCCCTCCTAAAATACCAATCCACATTAGTAAATAACGAGAGAGTTCATCGGTAAAACTAGCCGGATCTTGAAGTACAAAGCGAGTAAATACCTGCCATACAACTGCAATAATCATGACTATCATAAAAAAAGCGAGCAAGTACTCCAGTGCCTTTCCTAGATAGTTGTTGAATTGTTTTACAATCATTTTATCCTCTTTAGATCTGTTTTATGCTGCAAGTTAAATTATATCCATTTGATATTAATGATAATTTATCATCCAACCTAACATTGGTCAGACCAAAATGACATATATCACCTCTTGATTAGCCATACTATGTATTGGTATGACATCTAAAACCAGAACCAAGATCAACAAAACAAAATTAAACTTACAAAATGTTACATTATTTGAAGTTGATCACTAAAAAAACATAACTAAACCCTACTATTTGCGTGATATCGCACAATTAAACCGCTACTTTAATAGCTATTGCTCTTTTAAATGTTAGTGGCTTATACTTGATAAATCAGTATAACAACTTAAGGAAAACCTAATGAAACCATTCCTTGGTGAAGACTTTCTTCTGCATAATGAAACGGCTCGTCGTCTCTATCACGAAGTTGCTCACAACTTACCTATTTTAGATTATCACTGCCATTTGATCCCAGGCCAGGTCGCTGATGATTATCGCTTTAGTAACCTAACTGACATCTGGCTGCGTGGTGATCACTACAAATGGCGAGCTATGCGCAGTAATGGTGTATTAGAAAAATATTGTGCGGGGGATGCTTCAGATAAAGAGAAATTTTTAGCCTTTGCCAAAACAATTCCAAATACAATTGGTAATCCAATTTATCATTGGACACATTTAGAATTACGTCGCCCGTTTGGTATTACAGACCTAACATTAAATGAATCCAATGCTGAACGTGTATGGGATCAATGCAACGAAATGCTAGCAACTCCTGAATTTAGTGCACGTTCGATTATGAAAAAGATGAATGTTGAGATGGTGGGCACAACGGATGATCCTATTGATGATCTCAGTGCACATAAAAAAGTCGCCGATGATGGGAGTTTTGATGTTCAAATGCTGCCAAGCTGGCGACCAGATAAAGCTTATAATGTAAACTTACCGACCTTCCCTGCTTATATCCAACAATTAGCCAAAGTTTCTGATGTCAACATTGAGAACTTTGATTCTTTAACTACCGCGTTAAACAAACGTCTAGACTATTTTGCTGCACATGGTTGTAAAGTTTCTGATCATGGTTTAGACACCGTTGTTTATGCAGAGTCCACTCCCGCCCAACTTGATGCAATCTTATTGAAAGGCTTGCAATTAATGCCGCTCTCAGATGATGAAGTTGCGCAATTTAAAACTGCAGTATTAGTTTTTCTTGGGCGTGAATATTCAAAACGTGATTGGGTGCAGCAATATCATATTGGTGCGATTCGTAATAACAATAGCCGAATGTTGACCTTACTTGGTCCAGATACTGGTTTTGACTCCATTCATGACCAATTGATCGCCAAACCTTTATCACAATTATTGGACGCGCTAGATAAAGATGATGCGCTGCCTAAAACCATTTTATACGCTCTAAATCCACGAGATAATGAAGTGCTTGCCACAATGTGCGGTAATTTCCAAGGTGGCGGGATCGCAGGAAAAATTCAATTTGGTTCTGGCTGGTGGTTTAATGACCAAAAAGACGGAATGGAGCGTCAAATGGCGCAACTTTCTCAACTTGGTTTACTCAGCCGATTTGTCGGTATGCTGACCGATAGCCGCAGCTTCTTATCTTATACTCGTCATGAGTATTTCCGCAGAATCCTTTGTCAAATGATTGGCCAATGGGTCGAAAACGGTGAAGCGCCAAATGATTTTGATTTATTAAGTAAAATGGTCGCCGACATCAGCTATAACAACGCAAAAGAATATTTTAGATTATAGTTCCCCCCAAAAAAGTGAGAGGAGTGCTCGCCTCTCACTTATTACTTACTCAATAAACTTACCTCACCTAATCGCTTGAGTGGATCAGATCCAAAATCACATATTATATTAGGTTGTCATCACCATAATTATCGAAATTTTTCTCTAGGAGGCCATATGAGCCAACTGTTGCATATTCACCCCAAAGATACTGTCGCGGTAGCATTAACCGATCTAGAGCAGAACGTTGAAATGAACGTAAATGGTCTAACATTCAAGACTCAAGAAACCGTCACTCAGGGCCATAAAGTTGCCCTTAAGAATATAAAAACGGGCGATCATATATTCAAATATGGTGCACCTATTGGACATGCTCTAAATGATATAAAACAAGGCATGGTTGTAAACCAACATAATATTAAAACAAATCTTAATAAGATCACCGAATACTCCTATCAAGCCAAGCATCAAACGGTATCTAGTTCACTCTCCAACAGAGCAATCAATATATTTCGTCGCGCTAATGGCCAAATCGGGATTCGAAATGAATTATGGATCATTCCGACTGTCGGCTGCGTGAATGCGATTGGCTCTATGATGAAAAAACAGTTTTTACAACACAATGACTGTGAAAAAATTGATGGTATCCACGTTTTTAATCATCAATTTGGCTGCTCACAATTAGGTGATGATCATAACAATACGCGCTTATTACTCCAAAATTTAGCATTACACCCCAATGCAGGTGGCGTATTGGTTTTAGGCTTAGGGTGCGAAAATAATCAAATAAAAGCATTCAAAGAAACCCTAGGTGAATTTGATGAGAATCGAATAAAGTTTATGGTCTGCCAAGAACATGACGATGAAATTGATACTGGTTTATCCATTTTGAATGATCTATACCATCAAATGGAAAATGACCAACGTTCGATTGGGCATATTCATGAGCTTAATTTTGGTTTGGAATGTGGTGGTTCCGATGGATTATCAGGTATTACCGCTAATCCTTTGCTCGGACAATTTTCAGATTATGTAATTAGCCACGGTGGCACGAGTGTTTTAACTGAAGTTCCCGAAATGTTTGGTGCAGAGCATCTTTTGATGCAACGTTGTCAAAATCAGCTCATATTTGATAAGACCGTCGAAATGATTAATGCGTTTAAACAATACTTCATTGACCATGATCAGCCAATTTATGAGAACCCGTCTCCGGGCAATAAAGCGGGAGGGATCAGCACTCTAGAAGAAAAATCCTTAGGTTGTACTCAGAAATCCGGCCAAAGCGCGGTTATTGAGGTATTGCACTATGGCGAGCGTATTCACAAGCGCGGTTTACACCTATTAAGCGCACCGGGTAACGATGCTATTGCGACATCTGCCCTTACTATTTCACATTGCCATATGGTTCTATTTTCTACTGGGCGAGGCACCCCTTACGGCGGTCCAGTCCCCACACTAAAAATTGCGACAAATTCAAGTTTAGCAAAGCGAAAACCTCATTGGATCGATTTCAATGCTGGTCAATTAGTAGAAAATAAGCCAATGGATATCCTTCTTAACGAGTTTATCGACCTAGTGGTTTCGGTTGTGAATGGGAAGCAAGCTAGAAATGAAATTAATGATTTTAAGGAAATTGCAGTCTTTAAAACAGGCGTGACTCTTTAATTTAACCCAAGCGACTTTAATTTAACTCAAAGTAACTTTAATTTCGGCCCCCCCCCCAGGAGAAGTCACTGGGGGAGTATCCATATAGTTAATTATAGTAACGTACTTTCAGAATATAGAAATCGGTCATAATCTTCAGTGCTGGCATCAAACAGCATTTTCTTGGTTTTTTCTATATGCATCCAAGACTGTTGTTTTGCATCTTCAGCATCCCTTTTCATCAACGCTTTTAAAATTGCATCGTGATCATGACACCAACTCTTAATTTTTTCTTCATCAATATGTTCGTGTAATTTTTTCCAATACGGATTATTTTCTCGATGATTACATAGCAATTCAGCGATATGTACCACTGCCGAGTTTTGAGTACAGCGAGCTAATTGAATATGAAATTCTCGGTCCCAATGTGAATCGCGAGAGTTATCATCAACTCTAGCCTGATCCTGAATTTTCATTAAAGCGACTAAATCTTGCTTAGTCGCTTGAGTCGCGGCAAACTCCGCAATGCTGCTTTCAAATAATTGACGAGCTTGCAGTAATTCAAATGGTCCCCAACTTTCCATTGGCGATTCTTCTGCATGAACTTGGGTCAATGGTTTTGAATTCACAACTTTAATGCCAGAGCCTTTGCGAACCTCAACATAGCCTTCAACCTCAAGCATGATCATCGCTTCACGTACCACAGTGCGACTCACTTCCATTTTTTCAGAAATGACCCTTTCTGCGGGCAACATTGAACCCACTTGATAGCGGTTGTTTTTAATATCATTTTTAAACTGTGCCGCAATTTTTTGATAGAGCTTAGTATTCGTTTCCATAGTCGACAACCTTACATTTGTTATACCAATAATGATATCACAGTTCACTGTAAGAATATAAATTTGATGGCTATTTTCTCAGTATTTTATAATCGATTTTATCAGTGACTAAAAATAGCAATAAAAACGCGCTTGCAATAATATAAACACCTAAAAAAAATAAGGTTTATCTAAGAGGGCCTTCTCATTTCATTAGGTTTTCACCATCCAAAAACACAAATAACCAAACGAAAAAACGTTACACTCATCATAATTAAAATATGATTTCATTTAAGGTTAATCCATTTTGGTATATCATATATTCAATCTTTTCTGACCGTCTAAACCGCTCAAACCCAAATGATGAGAGTATTATTATGATAATTCGTCAAGCATCAAACCTGGAAGATGCCAAACAATATGATACCGATAGATTGCGCCAAGAGTTTTTGATTGAAAGCTTATTTCAATCTGGAACAACCAATGTTATCTACAGCCATATTGATAGAATCGTAGCTGTCGGTGCTTGTCCCACCACAGAGCCTCTCACATTAGCGAGTGCCATCGACAATAAAGCATTTGGGACTGATTTTTTCTTACAACGGCGAGAGATCGGCATTGTTAATTTAGGAGGAAAGGCTGAGGTTACATGCGGTAATGAAACCTACATATTAGACCATTTAGATTGTGTCTATTTAGGGCAAGGTTCTGATAACATTCATTTTCATCCTTCGACTACCAAAAATAAAGCGCAATTTTATGCTCTTAGCACACCTGCACATCATTCCTATCCTAATAAAATCATAACGAAAGATCAGGCCAATAAAATCTCATTAGGTTCTGATGAAATGGCAAACCAGCGTCTATTAACTCAGTATATACATCCTGATATTCTTCAAACTTGTCAATTATGTATGGGGATCACTCACCTGTCACCGGGGAGCGTATGGAACACAATGCCGGCACATACGCATGAGAGAAGAATGGAGATCTATTGCTATTTCAATATTAAACCACAACAAGCGGTCTTTCATATGATGGGAGAACCGACTCAAACTCGTCATATTATTGTACAAAATAATCAGCTTGTTTTATCTCCAAGTTGGTCCATCCACTCTGGCTGCGGAACTCAAAATTATAGCTTTGTATGGGGAATGGCAGGCGAAAACCAAACGTTTGATGATATGGATTTCGTCGAAACATCAAATTTACGATAGAGTCACCTACATGCCAAGTTAACATCGAACACATTAAAATTAAAACCACGTTTCATTTTTAATTGACCTGTGCTCGATGATTGTCGATAATAGAGTCAGATTGAATAAGGAGAATTTTTTATGCACGCGAATCGTATTGCCATCATTGGTGAATGCATGGTTGAGTTACAAAAAACAGGTGATGCGACCTATAAGCAGAGCTTTGGTGGCGACACTTTAAATACCGCATTGTATCTTTCACGTTTAACCCACTCGCATCAATTGACCACTTCGTATGCTACAGGCTTAGGTAAAGATCCGTTCAGTGTTGCGATGCTAGATTCATGGCAGCAAGAAAACATTAATACCGATCTAGTCCATATATCGGACACAAAACTGCCAGGCCTGTATTCAATTTCGACCACACCTGATGGTGAACGTACGTTCCAATACTGGCGTAATGATGCCGCGGCGCGTTACTGGTTACTGGAAAAACCGACTGAGACTATTATCGATTCATTAAGTCAAAATCAACTGATTTACTTAAGTGGCGTTAGCCTTGCCATCTTGCCAACTGAAGCCTTAGATAAACTGTTTACTGTCTTAACCGCGTGCAAATCCAAGGGTTGTAAAATTGCCTTTGATAACAACTATCGCCCTGCTTTATGGGAAACAAAAGCGCAAGCACAGCAAGCTTATAACACCATGCTGAAATTAACCGACATTGCCTTTCTCACTTATGATGATGAAGAAATGTTGTATGGTGATACTTCTGAACAGCAAGCGATTGATCGCACTCAAGCCTTAGGAGTGAGTGAAATAGTGATCAAACGTGGTTCACAAGCGTGCTTTGTTATTACCGAAGATCAACGTATTGAAGTCGCGCCAAAGCCAGTCATCGGCATTGTGGATACGACCGCCGCTGGCGATTCTTTTAGCGCAGGTTATTTAGCCAAGCGTTTACTCGGTGGCACGATAGAACAATCGGCACAAATGGGACACACATTAGCCGGCACGGTTATTTGCTTTCCGGGCGCAATTATTCCAAGTGATAAAATGCCAACACTCAACTAATCAACACTTATTTTAAAATTCCAGCAAGGATCCAAAATGAAAACGTTAAATCAACGCCTTAATGAAATCAAAGTGGTACCTGTGATTGCGATTCATGACGCAGATAAAGCAGTTAAACTCGCGCAAGTACTGGTTGAAAATGGTCTACCATGCGCAGAAGTCACTTTTCGCACGCCAGCTGCTGCCCAAGCGATTAAAAATATGCGCGCCGCCTACCCTGAGATGTTAATTGGCTCAGGTACCGTGTTAACAGCAAAGCAAGTAGATGAATCAATAGAAGCGGGGGTCGATTTTGTAGTGAGCCCTGGCTTTAACCCAACCACGGTCAAGTATTGCCAGCAACGTGGCGTGCCAATCATTCCCGGCGTCAACAATCCAAGCTTGGTTGAGCAAGCTATGGAAATGGGGCTCGATACTTTGAAATTCTTTCCGGCAGAACCTTCTGGCGGCGTGAATATGCTTAAAGCTTTAACAGCGGTTTATCCTATTACCTTTATGCCAACTGGTGGCGTAAATCCTAAAAACGTCAATGATTATCTTGCGATCCCAGCGGTTATTGCTTGTGGTGGTACTTGGATGATCCCGAACGATTTGATCGATAACGAAAAATGGGATGAATTAGCTAAATTAGTGGCCGAAGTGTCAACAATTTTAAAATAATGCATCCTTTTGTGTAAATGCTTAACCTATACCGATCAAAATAATTAGCTGATCAGACAGCTACTACGATTAGTATTAAATGCCATGTTGTTTTGAAATAACCTCAAAACAACATGGCATTTTTATGTCCTCTATCCAATTCCGCATTTTTGCTGCACTGATTGCACCTTTCCTTTTTCATCTTTAGTTCAGTAACGATTTTCATTCTTATTTGGTAATTTAATTCGTTATTGATGTCACATTTCAGTCTTAAAAACAAGAAAAAGAACACTGTTGATATATAATTGAACCATCATTTCAATTATTAAAGATAAAGAACATTAATGTATCGCTACATCAAACGCTTTTTAATTAATGACGTAATTACTCTGAAAATAAGAAAGGACGAAAAATGAAAAAGTCACTACTTGCTACCGCAATTTTAGCTTCAACTTGCTTTTTTTCTAACGCACTTTATGCCGCTGATATAAACTTCATCTCTTACGATGGAAACATTCTTGCCAAGAACAAAGCAGAACTGACCGACAGTAATCCTGCTCTCAAAAAATTAGTCTCACTTGCCAATAAAGCATTAAAAGTTGAGATTGACCCGGTCACCAACAAAACGTTACTTTCTGCCAGTGGCGATAAACATGATTACTTTAGTTTCGGTCCTTACTGGTGGCCAAACCCAGACACCAAAGATGGTTTACCTTATGTACGTCGTGATGGCGAATACAACATGGATACCAAAACCGCTGCCACCGATAAAATGCGCATGATCCGTTTTGCTAAAGATGTGCAAAATTTAGGTCTGGCTTACTACTTTACCGACAATAAAGCGTACGCAGAAAAAGCAAAACAGCAGCTTGACGCATGGTTTGTTAATCCAAAAACAAGAATGAATCCAAACATGGATCACGCACAAGCGATCCCTGGCCGAGTAGATGGGCGAGGCATTGGTATTATTGATAGCCGTCTATTAATTGGAGTGATGGATTCAGTAGAAATGCTGCGCCCGACCATGACAGATAAAGAATACAACGCTGTGGTTAAATGGTATGCCGATTTTAGAGATTGGTTAGTAACAAGTCGTAATGGGTTTGAAGAAGACAACTGGCACAACAACCACGGTTCTTGGTATGACGCGCAAGTGGTGGCATTCTCACTATTTACTCATGATATGGATCTTGCTAAAAAACGTTTAGAGATCACACAAATGCGTCGTATCGGTGGTCAATTTGATATCGAAGGTAAACAAGGTGCAGAGCTCGAACGCACTAAGCCTTGGCATTATTCCAATTTTAACCTTGAAGCGTATAACCTATTAGGTCGTTATGGTGAGCTTGCTAAAGTTGATGTTTGGAACTACAACATTGATAAACACTCCCTAGAAAATGGTTACAACTTCGTTGCGAAGAATGTGGTTGATACTAATATCTGGGAATATAAGGGCTTAAAAGAGCGTGATGTTAATATTGCTTACGAAAATATGTTAAATGCCAAACGTGCTTATAAAGTAAGCGTTCACCAGCACCCTATTGACAGGCGAATGTGACGATCATCACTTGATCTACAATTGCCTATTGAACGATCCTTTTTATGCTTCATTATCTTCACATGAGCAGAAAAAAAGAACCTAA
>NZ_JAAUWS010000044.1:0-20747 GCF_014694465.1 Vibrio sp. S11_S32
AAGCTTACGCAATGATCAAAGCTTTAAATAAACTAACAGGGCTAGGTATGCCTAAAACTTACCGAATTGATTGAAATAATACCATTCTAGTGTTGTCACCTCTAAATTTGAATTACGCAACAAAGCCCCCTTCAACCCCAAAATGACAACACCGCACGACTTCAATGATGAAGTGTGCGGTTTTTTATTGCTAATTTTCTCGTCTACGGCACAAAATTGTACACAATATTGTGTTAAACATTAATTAGTTGGTTGGTTGTTGTATTTTATGTTGCAAAAATGTGATCTTTATAAGTTGACTCAATGGTCAGGAAAAACAATACTTATTCACAGTGGAACAACAAATAAGTCGTAATATTGCTGCTTAATGGATAATGAGTTTGTCCCCATCAGGGTAAGCATTAATGGCATGTTCAGCCATACTTAAACAAGAAGATATCGGCAAGATGACGATACAAGGAGTTAACGTGATCACTTTTTTACTTAATCAAACCATCAAGCGTGAGAGTGGACTTTCACCAAATATGACGGTGCTGAATTATTTGCGTACAGAGCTAAATAAAACCGGCACCAAGGAAGGGTGTGGCTCTGGTGATTGTGGTGCCTGTACCGTGGTGCTAGGCGAACTAGTGGATGGCCAACTGCAATATCGCAGTGTCAATTCTTGTTTGACCTTTGTGTCATCTTTACATGGCAAGCAGCTGATCACAGTCGAAGATCTACACCAAAAATCGTCATTGCATCCCGTACAAAAAGCCTTGGTGGATTTCCATGGTTCACAATGTGGTTACTGTACACCTGGTTTTATTATGTCGATGTTTGCTTTAAGTAAAAATAAACCCAATGCCAATAAAGAAGAGGTCATGGAATCGTTAGCGGGTAATTTGTGTCGCTGTACTGGTTATCGTCCGATTGTGGATGCAGCGCTGTCTATTAGTAATGAGAAGCCTTTACTGGATCAGTTTGCACAACTTGAGCAGCAAACTATCGCGAAATTGGAAAAAATTGAACAAAAAACTGCGCCGATGGTGCAGGGGAACCTAACCAGTTTCTCGCCAACTACCACGGCGGAACTGGCTGATTTATATCTACGTCACCCACAAGCTAAGTTGGTGGCTGGTGGTACGGATCTAGCGTTAGAAGTGACGCAATTTCATCGTGATATCGAAACGTTAATTAACATCACTGGCGTGAGCGATATGAAGACGATCAGTGAAACCGAACAAAATATCGTGATTGGCTCTAACCTGCCGATCAGTGATTGCTACGCCACATTGGCTAATTATTACCCTGATTTCGGGCAATTATTGCATCGTTTTGCCTCATTGCAAGTGCGTAACCAAGGTACTATTGGGGGGAATGTCGCCAATGCGTCTCCTATTGGCGATACCCCCCCTCTTCTTATTGCTTTAAATGCTCAAATCACGCTGCGTAAAGGTAATCAAACCCGCACCTTACCGATAGATGAATACTTTATTAATTATAAAGTGACTGCTCAGCAAGAGTCTGAGTTTATTGAAAAAATAATCATACCTAAACCATTGGATCCCAATGCGCAGTTTGGTGCTTATAAACTGTCTAAGCGATTAGATGATGATATCTCAGCCGTTTGTGGTGCATTTAACTTGGTGATTGAAAACGAGGTGGTCGTGGATGCAAGAGTGGTATTTGGCGGCATGGCGGCCATACCTAAGCGTGCCGCATTATGTGAAAAAGCCTTAATAGGCAAAGCATGGAATAAGCAAACCGTTGAAGCCGCGATGGAAGAAATGGCGCAAGATTTTGAACCGCTTTCAGATTTTCGCGCCAGTAAAGAATACCGTAGCAAAACGGCTTGCAATATGTTGATGCGCTTTTTCTTAGAGCAACAAACCAATGCCATCACGCAAGCCAACAGCCACAAATTTAAACAAAACAGTATTGAAACGAGGGTCACGTCTTATGTCTAATCACAATAAAATCACATTAAGTTACGATGAACTTCTGACTCAATATAAACAAGATCTGACCACCGGTGTGGGAAAATCGGTTAAGCACGATAGCGCCACAAAACAAGTCACAGGTGAAGCGGTCTATGCCGATGATCGGTTAGAGTTTCCTAATCAGCTGCATGTGTATTGTCGTTTAAGCACCGAAGCGCATGCCAAGATTGTGAGTATTGACACCAGCCCTTGTTATGAGATTGATGGCGTCGATATTGTGATCACCAGTAAAGATATTCCTGGGCAACTTGATATAGGCGCGGTATTTCCTGGCGATCCTTTGCTTGCCGATGACATTGTAGAATATTACGGCCAACCTATTATTGCAGTGGCGGCCAAAGATATGGAAACCGCGCGCACCGCAGCATTAGCGGCCAAGATCGAACTGGAAGCTTTACCCGCGATTTTAGATGTAAAAGAAGCGTTGGAAAAAGAGTTCTTCGTGAATGATACCCATGTGCAACAGCGCGGGGATTATCAAGCGGCGTTAGCATCTTCTAAGAATGTATTGGAAGGGCATATTAACGTTGGTGGTCAAGAGCACTTTTATTTAGAAACCCAAGCCAGTAGCGTGGTACCAAGTGAAGATGGTGGAGTGATTGTTTACACTTCAAGCCAAAATCCAACCGAGGTACAAAAAGTAGTTGCGGGCGTTTTGGGTGTGCCAATGCATAAAGTGGTGATCGATATGCGACGTATGGGGGGCGGTTTTGGCGGTAAAGAAACCCAAGCCAATGCTCCAGCCTGTCTTGCTGCAGTGATTGCTCGCTTAACAGGTAAGCCTACCAAAATGCGGCTGTGGCGCAACGATGACATGGTGATGACAGGCAAACGTCATCCATTCTACAACCAATATAAAGTGGGCTTTGACGACCAAGGGCGTATTACGGGCATCGATTTATCGGTAGCGGGAAATTGTGGTTATTCAATTGATTTGTCTCATTCTATTGTCGACCGAGCAATGTTCCACTCAGATAATGCTTATTATCTCGGTGACGCTAAAGTGGTCGGTTACCGTTGTAAAACCCATACCGCTTCGAATACCGCCTATCGTGGCTTTGGTGGCCCACAAGGCATGATGACGATTGAACATATCATGGATGAAATTGCTCATTATTTGGGTAAGGATCCGCTTGACGTTCGTAAGCATAATTATTATGGCCTAGCAGACCGTAACGTCACTCATTATTATCAAACGGTTGAAGATAACTGTTTATTTGATATTACCGAGCAATTAGAAAAAACCAGCGAATACAAAAAACGTCGCCAAGAGATCGCGCAATATAATGGCAATAGCCCAATTTTAAAGAAAGGGATCGCACTGACACCCGTCAAGTTTGGTATCTCGTTCACCGCCACGTTTTTAAATCAAGCGGGGGCGTTATTACATATCTATACCGATGGCAGTATTCATTTAAACCATGGTGGCACTGAGATGGGACAAGGACTGAACATTAAAGTCGCCCAAATTGTGGCGCAAGAGTTCAGTGTCGATGTCGATCAAATTCAGATCACGGCCACCAATACCGATAAAGTCCCTAACACGTCCCCAACGGCGGCATCTTCTGGTACCGATCTTAATGGTAAGGCGGCGCAAAATGCGGCTCTAACGATTAAAGCACGTTTAGTTGAGTTTGCAGCCAGCCACTACAAAGTCACCCCAGAAGAAGTGGTGTTTAATAATGGCGTGGTGGAAGTACGAGATCAGTTGTTCTCATTTTCCGACTTTATTCAGCAAGCGTATTTTAATCAGGTGTCGTTATCGAGCACAGGTTTCTATCGCACGCCTAAAATTTATTATGATCATGAAAAAGCCTGTGGGCGTCCATTCTATTATTTCGCTTATGGTGCATCTTGCTCGGAAGTGATTGTCGATAGGCTGACGGGGGAATACAAAATTTTGCGCGCGGATATTTTGCACGATGTCGGCGCATCACTTAACCCTGCGATTGATATTGGCCAGATCGAAGGTGGCTTTATCCAAGGCGTCGGTTGGCTGACCACCGAAGAGCTGGTGTGGAATGAAAAAGGCCGTTTAATGACCAATGGTCCTGCGGGCTATAAAATTCCGGCCATTGCCGATATGCCCATTGATTTTAGAACCGAGATTGTACAAAACCGCACCAATCCAGAAGACACGGTATTTAACTCAAAAGCGGTGGGCGAACCGCCATTTATGCTCGGCATGTCGGTGTGGAGCGCGCTAAAAGATGCGGTACATGCAGTCGCACTAGAAAATGCCAACTCAGGTGACAACGTCACAGTTCAGTTGGATACCCCAGCCACACCAGAGCGTATGTTGTGGGCAATGGAGCGCGCAAGAAATCCTCAAGCAAAGCCACGCAGCGATGAATCGAGTCACAAGCGTCGAAAAGTGGCCAGCGAAAAAGAATAAAAGTGAGATCATGTTTCATCGTTGATTTCACCACATAATGAAGGATGTATTATGAATACGGATCAAAACCCGATCAGCCAAATCTCGTGGATCCAGCATCTTGCATATCTTGAACAACAAGGTGAAGAGTGTGTGCTGGTCACCGTACTTGAAGATAAAGGTTCGGTCCCTCGTGATGCAGGAACCAAAATGATCGTCACCCGTGATGAATTATTTGCCACCATAGGCGGTGGTCATTTAGAGCATTTGGCCACCCAAATGGCGCGCGAGATCTTAATAAAAGGTGAAAACAAAACGCATATCGAGCGCTTTAATTTAGGCGCAAGATTAGGCCAATGTTGCGGTGGCATGGCAACTCTAAGCTTTGAACCCATCGGCTTTAATCAACATCATTTAGTATTATTTGGCGCAGGTCATGTTGCAAAAGCTCTGGTGAATATCGTACAAACGCTACCATTTAAAATTACTTGGATAGATGAACGTGAAGCGGAGTTTCCTACTCAATTGGCACCGAATGTGCATAAGTTAGTCAGTGATGATCCGGTCGGCGAAATCAAACATATGCCAGCCAATAGTTATTATTTGGTGATGACGCATAATCATCAGCTCGATTTTGATTTAGCGCGTGCGATCTTAACTCAAGATAATGCGAGTTACTTTGGCATGATTGGCTCACTGACCAAACGCAAGAAATTTGATTTACGCCTATCTCACCGAGGTTTTTCTGCTGATATTATTGATAATATGATCTGCCCAATTGGCATTGGCGCAGTGAAAGGCAAGCACCCTGCTGAAATTGCAGTGTCGGTGGCGGGTGAGTTAATAGCCCATTATCAAGGCCAAACACTCGAACAAAAAAGGCCAATAAAACAACATGGATTAGTCGGATAAATCGTTATCAACCATAAAAAAACACTAACCAAAAATTATCGAATTAGCACAAAGTTTAGTATCACAGAATTTCGTAGCACAGAGTTCAGTATTAAAGGTATATCAATAAGGAAATCGTATGCCGCAACATAAAACCGCGTATCGTAGTGCCATTATTCAAATTCTCGCCGATCCCAATGAAGTCGGTATCGAGCAAGCTTACCGTTACTTTGAAGACGGCTTATTGGTGGTCGAAAATGGTAAAATTATTGATGTTGGTGATCATATCGAAACCATTGCTAAACATAATAGCGATATGAAAATGATCAACTATCGAGATAAAATTATCACCGCAGGCTTTGTGGATACGCATATTCATTACCCCCAAACGGGCATGATCGCCTCTTATGGGGAGCAACTGCTCGACTGGCTGGAAAATTACACCTTTCCAGAAGAAGAACGGTTTAAAGATCCAGAATATGCCGACAAAGTCGCCAAGATATTTCTTGATGAGCTTGCCAGTAACGGCACCACTACCGCATTAGTGTTCGGCACGGTCCATAAACAATCGGTCGATGTGTTTTTCCAAGAGGCCAAACGCCGTAATTTACGCATGATCTGCGGCAAAGTATTAATGGATCGCAATGCGCCAGATTATTTAACCGACACGCCCGAATGTGGCTTTAACGATTCAAAAGAGCTGATTGAAAAGTGGCATAACAATGGGCGTTTGTCGTATGCCGTGACACCACGTTTTGCCCCAACCAGCAGTCCTGAGCAACTGGCAATGGTCGGTAAATTACTACAACAATACCCAAGTGTGTATATGCATACCCATTTGTCGGAAAACAAACAAGAAATTGAATGGGTAAAATCGCTCTTTCCGGAACGTGAGGGTTATCTTGATGTGTATGATCATTATGGTTTATTGCATCAACGTTCGGTCTTTGCTCATGGTGTACATCTATCCGATTGTGAATGTCAGCGACTATCAGAAACCGGATCGGCGATTGCCTTTTGTCCCACTTCTAATCTGTTTTTAGGCTCTGGATTGTTTGATCTCACTCGTCTTGAAGGCTATGGCGTACGAGTCGGAATGGGTACCGATGTTGGCGCGGGCACCAGTTTCTCATTGATGCAAACCATGAGTGAAGCTTATAAAATCATGCAGTTGCAACAACAAAAACTGCATCCGGTAAAATCCTTATATCAAGCCACATTAGGCGGAGCCAAAGCGTTATATTTAGACGATAAAATTGGCAGTTTAGAAGTGGGTAAAGAAGCCGATTTTGTGGTGCTAGAACCCAACGCCACTACCTTGATGAAATTTAGAATGCAGCAAGCCAAAACCTTATCAGAAAAGCTTTTTGTATTGATGAGTTTAGGGGACGACCGCACCGTGCATGCCACCTACATTGAAGGAAACTTAGCGTACAAAAATTAGCACTTAAAAAGCTTTGCATGTCTTATTGTGAGCTGAAATATGGCTGCTGTTTTTTAACCTAAAAGCGGAAAGTGAAGCCGACATTGGATTGAAATTGATTCATCCAATCCGATTCAAAATGGATATAACATTTATTCACATCATGCGCGCTATAACACACGGTTGAACTGCTGCTATCGACCGTGGTACCTAGCCAGCGAAACTGAGCATTGAGCGCAATATGCGGGGTGAGTTTGTATTCTAACCCTGCAAAGCCTGTGGCTGAAAACCCCACCTTACCCTTGGCCCAATCAACGTCAATATACGAGCCGCCAAGACCTATGCCAACATAACCTAACAGCTTATCGTTGATCGGCAGATCTAAGCTGCTTTGTAAGTATAAATATTTGACCGGAGAATCTAAATCGAGATCGTCTAATTGGCTATCTTGCTGAGTATAAAAGAGCCCAATCCTGCCATTTTCTACTGGGATCTCAATGGCTATCGAATAGTTATAATCGCCTTGGATGTCATAACGATTATCTTGAGCATCTTTCACTTCACCACCAATGGTATAGCCGATCATCGGTGTGATCATAATATCAGCATAACTACTGACACTGATAAGCGTGAGTGAAAGGATCAGATAGTGCTTCATCATACGTCATCCATATTGTTGAATAAATGTTGTTGACTAAATCTTGCTGAGTACATAGGGCTGAATAAATACTCAAATTGAGCTGCTTACATTTTAAGCAATCATAGGATCTATTTCTTCAACTATATCAATTTATTATTAATATATGTGACGGGATCTAGTAATGTGTATGTAAGCCTGTGAAAGTGGATTTAAAACAGGGGTGAGAAGTCGCGTGAAGGAGTGGTGATGAAGATCAAAACAATATCAATGGCCATCTTGATTTTAGGCTGTGTACCATTTGCTTGGGCGGAAGCGCCGAGCGCCTACGATTTATGTTTGCTGGATAAAATTAAACAAAAAAGCGGCGATGCGACGGTGGCGAGTATTCGCAGTGAGTGCCAATTGGAGGAGGTGACTCAAACCACGGTTGCAATCAATCAACCAGATGAAAACCTCGCGACTCAACGTTTTAAATCGGAACGTGAAGTCGCCTTCGAACCTTTTGTGATGACCGCGCATCGACTCAATTATTTATTACCTATCACTTATACCGATAATATTAATGAGAAAGCGTATGACAATACCGATTGGTCTGATGGTTTAAGCCATGCAGAAGCAGAGTTTCAGATAAGTTTTAAAGTGCCATTAAACTACGGTGATTTAATGTTTGATGGGGATGCATTGTATTTCGGCATGACGTTAAAGTCTTTTTGGCAAGTGTACGCTGAGGATATTTCGCGTCCGTTTCGTGAAACCAATTATCGACCAGAATTATTCTATATTACTCCTACAGCTTGGACCCCCTTTGGCGGAAATACCGCGGTAGGTTTCGGGGTGGAACATGAATCGAATGGACAAAGGCAAGAGTTATCTCGCAGTTGGAATCGAATTTATACTCAATTTTATTTTGCCAAAGACAATTTTGTGGTGGCAGTTCAACCTTGGTGGCGCATTCCTGAAGATGAGAAAAATTCCCCCGATGATTCTGACGGTGATGATAACCCTGATATTGATGATTACATGGGGCACTTTGAGTTAACCAGTGCTTATAAGTGGCATGATTTAGAATTTTCCTTTATTGGTCGAGAGAATTTTTCCACTCATAAAGGGTATGCCGAATTCGGATTTTCGTTTCCTATTTGGGGGAAAATTCGAGGTTATGGGCAATACTCATCAGGATACGGCAGCAGCTTGATTGATTATAACCAAAACCAACAAAGGATCGGGGCAGGAGTGGCGATTACAGGTTGGTTATAGCGCTCAAAATAAGCATTGAATGGTATGATATATAGTCGGATGTTATTAGGTAACCAAATGTAAATTGTTTATCATTACTGCACTTTTTGTACCCATTCTAGCCAGTTGCGGAAGCGTTTATTTTAACTATCTGGCCATTCTATTTTGAGTAAATACTGAAATTTATGCATTTAATCCTTCAACACAGTAAAAAATGGTCGTTACGCATACTGGCGCAACTCGGCGTGGTTCACAACGATAGTCAAAATATTTCAGTCATTCCATTAATCGAGCGTATTAAGGTCGCTTTGGCAGCATTTACCACTATTTTTATCGTCACCACCATTAGCACCCAGATACAAGACTCCAATGCGTCGTTGATATTACTCGGCTCAATGGGCGCTTCAGCGGTGATCATCTTTGCATTACCAAGCAGTCCATTAGCCAAACCTTGGAGTTTTTTAGTGGGGCATACCGTTGCCGCAACGTTAGGCATTACCATGACGATGGTGTTGTCCGATTTTGTCTTATTAGCCAGCGCAACCATTGGCATTGTATTAATGTTGATGTACATCTTTGAATGTATGCACCCACCGGCCGCCGCAACAGCATTAGTGCCAGTGATAGGCAGTCGCAATATGGATATCGGTTATGAATTGCTGATGCCAGTGATGCTCAATTTATTGGTGAGTTTAATTTTAAATCGCTGGGTTTTACGCAGAAAGCCGTCAGCTTTGCCAGAGCGATTTGATCCGGTGCATTTGCACAATGATCAAAGCCCACTTAAACGTTTAGGTTTGCAGCAAGAAGATTTAATGCAAGCAATCAACAGTTTCGATACCGTACTAGCGGTCAGCGAGCAAGACTTAGAACAGATCTATCAGCAAGCGCAACGTCATGCTTATCAAAGGCGCAGTGGCGAAGTATTAAGTCGAGATATTATTCGCACGATGTAATAACGATTAGCCAAGATGCTTCATTAGGTAAGGCATGGAAGTTACTGCATAAACATAAAATCAGCATGTTACCCGTGGTTAATGATAATCAAGAATTGTTAGGGGTGATTTCCAGTGTCGACTTTCTTAAAAACTTAGCTGTACCGAGTTATTCGGGTTTGCTGAAACATTTGAGCGTGATATTGGTGAAACGCAAACATAAAAAAGAAGTCAATAATCGAGTGCAAGATCTGATGGTCACCAATGTGACGGCGGTAAAAGACACCGATCATATTGTCGCGTTAGTGCCGCTTCTTTCTGACATTGGTTTGCATCATATTCCTGTGCTCGATTCTGAACAAAAACTGTGCGGCATCATTACTCAATCGGATCTGATTGGTGCGCTGTATTCAGTGAATCAAAAAGGCTAAATTTAAGTAGAATTAAGCGCTTAAATCGACGATATATACTCATTCATAAGGCTTAAACGCCATCAAGTCACCATATTTCAAGGTTAACCTAAGCGCTTGGTAACTTTGCTCGGTATTAATCCATTTATTGTTTTCACCATTGCTAACAAACTCAGGCTGGGTTAAGCCAAGATGCTGCGCCATCGCTTGATAATAATCCGCGCGGGTTGGATGAGAATGGGCGGAAAGATGCAAAACTTTACGTTCAGGCCAATGTTGGAGTATCGATTGAATAGCGCAAATGATGTCGTGCTGGTGGATTAAGTTCACCGGTGTTAAGCCATTATCAAGCGCCTCTTGGCTAGACAGATATCGCTTCACAATATGCTTAGCTGGGTGACGGTCTGGGCCTATTAAGCCTGATAATCGCAATACCACCAAATTATCTTGCCACTGTTGACGTAATTCATTTTCCAGCCAAACATGTGCCTGACCTGAGTCGGTATTTGGCTTAGTTGGCGTGTCTTCGGTGATCTCTCCGTGACAATCGGCATAAACGCTGGTGGTACTAATGAAGATGACTTTTTTAATGCCATGCAATTTTGCTTGTTCAGATACTTGCATCACATTGTGTTTAAATTGCTGCGCGCTATTGGGTTTACGGCGCGGTGGCAAATTAATGAACAATACGTCAGAGCTGAAAAAGGCGTTTAATTTTGTATACTTATCGTTGTTATCGTGACCAATCTGATTGCTAAGATTGTTGTTGGAATGGTCAATCAAAGGCAGCTGAAGTTGCACCCCATGAATACCGTATTCTTTAAGGCCAACCACTTCGTCCAGATTTTGTTTTGAACCATAAACGCAATAACCATCAGAGACTAGCGACTTAGCCAGCGCCAAACCTAACCAGCCGCAACCACATATACTGATATTTTTATCCATAAATTGAATTGTCCCTAAATTGTTATCTTCTAAACCAATTTTTGTGGTATACGCTAACCACAAAGCAGCATAAAATCATAAAGTGGTATAAAATTCCCTTCATTCAAAATTTCACATAGAGCGCAGCATGGCAAATAAACTGAGTGACTTTAGTGTCCAAACCTTAATTTGTAATGATCTACTTGAAAAACAAATGGAATGCAGAGAGCTGCTGTATGATTTTAATCACTCCAGACCGAGAGAGATAGAACTGCGTCGCTCGATCTTAAAAAAGATCATCATTAATTACCAAGGCACCCATATCGAGCCACCCTTTATCTGTGATATTGGCCAAAATTTTACCATTGGTAAAGGCGGATTTATCAATTATGGTTTAACTGTGCTCGATATTGCGCCCGTTACCATTGGCGATCATGTATTGATCGCGCCAAATGTGCAACTGTGCGCTGCCAGTCATCCGATTTTATTAAGTGAACGTATTCAACCTTTTGCCTGTGGTGAGCCGATCTCGATTGGCGATTGTGTGTGGATAGGTGCTGGTTCGATTGTGTTAGGCGGCGTCACTATTGGCAGCAATAGTGTGATTGGCGCGGGCAGTGTGGTCACCAAAGATATTCCTGATAACGTGATTGCCGTGGGTAACCCGTGCAAAGTGATCAAAACCATTGAACATGGCAAAATGCCAACTCAAGCTGAGGTGGATGCGCTATTGAAAAAACACGGATTAGAAGGGTGGGGTTAAGCCATTTGATTATCAATGAGACAAAACTCAGCAGTGTGGGGCCTCGCCCAACTTTAACCTTAGTTCGTGGTTTGCCCGGCTCTGGTAAATCGACGTTGGCGGCACAATTAGCGCAACAAACTGGCGCGATACACTTAGAAACCGACATGTATTTTGTCAACGCTAAAGGTCATTATCGCTTTGATGCTAAAAAGCTCAGTGATGCACATGAGTGGTGCCAGCAACAAACCCGCCAACATTTAACACAAGGGTTCAGTGTGATCGTGTCGAATACATTTGTTTGCTTGTGGGAGATGAAAGTGTATCAAGAGCTCGCGCAGCAACTGAATATTACGATTGAAATTCAAGTATGCCGAGGCGAGTTTGGCACAGTGCACAATATCGACGCCAGCGTACTGGCAAATATGAAGCGCAAGTGGGAAGAGTCGTAAACTCCTTGATAAACCACTTATTCAAATGAATCTCATTTTAATGGAATTGGTATAACCGTAGTGGCTTATTCTTCAGTTTCAAAAAATGGTCGTAGGATTTTTTCGTAATCTTCAACGCTTTGCGCGCCTGTGATAGCGGTTTCATTATTAAATACCATTGTTGGTACGCCGCTTATTCCCATTTCGATCCATTGATTTTCAATCACATCAATTTTGTCATTTTCAGAAGCATCACTTAGATGAGCCAGCATTTCAGCGGCTTCAAGACCAACAGATTCACCAATTTCGAGTAATACTTCAATATCTGAAATATTTTTACCATCGGTAAAGTAGCCGGTCACCAGAGCGATAATAAGCTGAGTTTGCAGCCCTAATGAATAGGCGTAATCGAGTAAAACATGGCAATGACGAGTATTGTAAATGCGAGATTGGTCGGTGAAGTTAAAATCGAAATTAACCTTTTTGCCACACTCAATCAAATGTTGGCGATTGCGGTCACTTTCTTGCTCGCTGATCCCGTATTTACGCACAATATGATCGCGTAAGTTTTCGCCTTCTGCGGGCATATCAGGGTTTAGCTCAAACGGATACCATTCTACCGCAATCTGATGTTGCCAGTTATTTTTCACCACAGCATTACGCAAGTGCTTAACGCCGATCACACACCAAGGGCAGACAAGATCTGAAATGATATCAATTTTGAGTTTTATATCGGACATGCTGCAACCTTGCCAATGATGATGTTTAAAAAATAGGATCTCATTATGTAAGTTGATGGCTGAGAGTCAATAGGAATAAGGCACAAAAATTACCACTAAAGTGTGATCTCACCCAGCAAAATAATTTGCTTGCTGTTTAATCAATCTAAATGCTTCTTAAATCTGAGTGAGGCAATAATCATACCAACTACGCTAAAGCCAAGTAACCATAACGCATCGTAACTCATGTCTGCGATGGCGGCGTCGCGTAAAATGACGCCTCTTATCAAGCGCATAAAATGGGTGGCGGGCAGAATTTCAGAGATATATTGCGCCACCACTGGCATGCCATCATAAGGAAACATAAAGCCTGAAAGTAAGATTGAGGGCAGTAGGATAAACACCGTCATTTGCATCGCTTGCAGTTGATTAGTGGCAATGGTCGACAGCACTAAGCCTAATGCCAAGCTCGCCAGAATAAATAACAAAGTCGCAATACCGAGTGACACTAAGCCGCCTTGTACCGAAATATTAAATAGGAAATAACCGAGCGCTAAAATAATACTGGTTTGGATTAAGCCAATAAATAAATAGGGGATCACTTTACCAATCATCAGTTCGATTGAACGTACTGGGGTAGTGATCAGCATTTCCATATTGCCGCGTTCACGTTCGCGTACAATCGCCGCAGATGTAAACATGATCATCGTCATGGTAAGAATAACCGCGACCAGTCCGGGAATGATATTGACTGCGGTGCGCTGCTCGGGATTGTACAAAATGGTGGCGGCAAAGGTTGGCGTGACTTGATTAGCCGGTTTATCCAATAATTCGGTTAATGGCATGGAACGCAAGCTTTTGATCGTCGAGGCTATTATGGTGTCAGAGCCATCGATAATCCATTGCGCGATCGGGCGGCTGGTTTCGCCACTGGTGGCCGGTGGGGTACTTTGTCCAATGGCATTATTGCGCACCAAGCGTTGCGATAAATCAGGCGGAATATACAAAACGGCGCGAATTTTGGCGCTGGCAACGTCTTTTTGCGCTTGGTTTAAATCGGTATATTGCTTGGTAAAGCTCACGGTTTGAGTCGCTTCTACCGTTTGGACTAATACTCGGCTTAACGTTGTTTGGCTTAAATCGACCACCCCAACCGGAATATGGCGCACATTGGTATTAATCGCATAACCAAATAAAAGCAGTTGAATAATAGGGATTAAAATGATCATACGAAACGTCATTTTATCGCGTTTAAGTTGCAATAACTCTTTAAAGAAGATGGCTTGAATACGAGATAAAAACATCATTGTCTGCCATCTCCGGTGCAAGTGACAAACACATCTTCAAGGCTAGGGCGAACTTGTGAAAATTGCTCAGGCTTGAAATTACTTAACGGGGCTTGATGGCGTAAAAATGCCACCGGATCGCTTTGGCTATCTTGAATTAACACCCGTAGACGAGAGCCTAATTGCGCGGCGCTGATCACTTGTGGTTGCAAAATAAGGTGTTGTTTCAACTGGCGTAAGTTATGGCTTTCAATTTCAATGACATGAGCGCCAAGTTGCGCCATTAACTCATCCGGTGAACCATCGGCGCGTTTAAAACCAGACTCTAAAATCGCCAATTTATGGCAACGTTCAGCTTCATCCATATAGTGAGTTGAGACTAAAATCGTGCTGCCTTGTTCGCATAGATCAAACAACTGCTCCCAAAATTCGCGTCGATTTTCAGGATCGACCGCGGAAGTCGGTTCATCTAAAAACAGTAAGTCGGGCTGATGCAAAGTGGAGGCGGCAAGAGCTAAACGTTGCCTTTGACCGCCACTCATACTGCCTGCTAATTGGTTTTTACGTTGATCGAGACCGTAAACCGACAGCAGTTGTTCAATCCGTTGTTTTTGTTGTTTGGCGCGTAGACCATAAATTTTAGCGATAAAGCGCAAATTTTCTTGTACCGTGAGATCGTCATATAACGAGAATTTCTGCGTCATATAACCAATCTTTCGGCGTAACTTTTCAGCATCTTGTGGCAATGAATGCCCGAGCACGTTAATACTGCCGCTAGTGGGGCTTAATAACCCTGTCAGCATTCGAATTGCGGTGGTTTTTCCCGAGCCATTAGGCCCCAAAAAACCATAGATTTCCGCTTTTTTAACCTGCAAATCGAGCGAATCAATCGCTTTTAAGTCCCCAAAACTGCGGCTTAATTGTTCGGTTTGAATCGCAAATTCGCTGATGTCTGTTTTATTGTTTACTTTTGCTTCACTCATGGCAAATCCACTTGAACGGGGATCCCAGAAGGCAGTTTAGTGTAGTCATCCGGCAGTTGAACTTCGGCTAAATACATTAAATTAGCGCGATCTTCTTGGTTTAAGGCGTAGTATGGGGTGAATGCAGGTTCACTCGATACCCATGTCACTTTGCCGTTAATCGCTTGCTCTAATCCATCAACATGCACAGTTAAGGTGTCGTTAATATGAATATTGACCCGTTTTGGCTCTGGAATATAGATACGAGCGTAGGGTGCTTTATTGGCGAGTAAAATCGCGACAGGGCTACCGACTGTAACACGTTCGCCTAAGTTCCACGGTAAATTATCGAGCACCCCATCACGAGTTGCGCGAATGGTTAAATCGGCGAGCTTTTTCTTTTCAGCTGCCAGTTGAGCACGTTGAGTTTTAAGTTCAGCGCTGGCAATGCGAATGTCTTCTTCACGATTACCTGCGAGCAAAGCATTAAGGTTTTGTTGGTCGCTATTGAGCTTGGCTTGGGCAGAATCACGATTGGCGAGCGCTTGATCAAGATCGGATTGGCTGGCAAGTTTACGTTTCACTAAGGTTTGCTGACGCTTATAGGTCGCTTGCGCATCCACCAGACTGGCTTTAGAACCGGCAACATTGGCTTGAGAGGCGGCAATATCTTCTTTGCGTGGCCCCGTTTCTAGTTTATCTAAATTGGCTTTTGCTTGCGCCATTTGCGCGCGGGTTTTACTCACAATGGCTTGTTGATAGGTGTCATCAAGGCGAACTAAGATCGTGCCTTTGTTGACCGTTGAGCCTTTTGCTACCGGCAGTTCAACCACCACTTCATTAGTGACCGCAGTTTGAGCAATGCGATCACGTTCGAGTGTGCCGAGTGCTTGTGAAGAGGAACCGCTAATATCGCAAGCCGTTAACAGCAAGCCAGCCGCTAATAATGAACCGGTTTTCCAGAGTGTTGAGATAGCGCACATAATGATCCCTATGTTATTGATGTCGCGTCTAAAGCCTCGTTATGCAGTTTTAGGGTTCTCATCTAAAACGGTTCGGACTGAAAATTTATTTGCCAATGAATACAGCTCTGGCAACATTCTATAAACCAGATGTAACTGCTGCAAGATCAAGCGAACCGATTCATCATCACCCTCACGCCATTCACTTAAACGTTTGTCTAGCTCGCTGCTTAATGATGTCGGTGAAATATCGCTTTCTTGAATCAGAAGATGCTGTTCTAACGATTCTAAATTATCGTGGATCCCTTGATGTGCTTCTAATATTAATAAATGCGTTTCGGGATCATCAATGCGTTTTCGATGAGCGCCAAGCGCCGAAATATAACTTAACATGGCATGGTTTAGGGTTAAGAAACGAAAACTTTCATCAATAGCTTTTCGATATTTATCCGGCTCGGCCAACATATTACTAATGGTGGTACTTAATGTGGAATCCATAGTATGTGCCTCACGACGAGCCAATCGGTAATTAACATCATCACGTTTGCCAACTCGATATTGCGCAATAATATGGCCAAGATAATGGTTATTTGCTTGGATCGCTTCAGACATCACGCGGTGTAATTTTTTTGCCTCCCAATCGGGCAGCAAATAACGCACTGCCAATACGGCTAATCCACAACCGATAATGGTATCAGCTAAGCGAGGCAGAATAACCGCGTAACCTTCACCTAATTGATTAAAGCAAAATAAAACCAGTAACGTAATAAAAGCGGTTGCAGAGCCATAGTTATTCATTCTAAAAGCAAAGAATAAGGTGCCAGATGCGACTAAAAACACCAGCTGGCTCTCTTGAGAAGGGAATAAGGTTAATAGTACACTGCCGACAATCAAGCCGACAATGGTACCAATTACTCTTGCAACTAATTTTTGACGAGTGGCACTAAAGTTAGGTTGGCAAACAAATAAACTGGTCAACATGATCCAATAGCCACGTTCGAGATCAAAGCCTTGAATAATCGCGTAGCCAATGGTGAGTACGACCGACATTCTTAAAGCATGACGAAATAACATCGAATCTTTATGTAGATTATTGCGAATACGTTGCCACATCACTTTTGGTGTGTGGGCGGTAGTATCATGCAAGGAGTAATCGTTAGCCTCACCACTGGTATTCTCGATCGTCATTGTCGATGCATCGGGATTGCTGACATTAGAAAGCTGCTTTTCAACTGTGACCAAGTTATTGAACAGGTAGAACAACTGCGCCAGAGGCAGTTTCCAGTCTGGATTTTGTTGATCTTTTAAATATTGCATCGAGGCTTGTAGCTCATCGAGCGCGAGAATGGAATCGCCATCGTATTGATATTGTGAACCAGTTTCTAATGCTTCTGAAATGGAACGGCATGCTTTTGCTTGAGTGATCATTAGATGTTTAAAGCGAAACAAAACATCGCTGCGTGAGAAATGTTCGGCCAAATCTTGATAGCGATAATGACTGGAACTGATCCGTTCATGGATATCTTGCGCTAGAAAATACATTTGCAAATATCGGTCGCTTGGGCCGTCAACATGCCCGCGTTTAGAGCGGATCAGCAAGGTGCTTTTGGCTTGATTTAACGCGTTGACCGTACTGGCATTAAGCTTGGTTTCTAAGATGCGATAAGGTTGAGGGGTTAAGCCGACAACCGGATGAAATAAATCACTTTTCCCTTCTAGATAATTAGCCAGTTCTGCAAAAACATTGGCTAAACCCTGTTGGACCGGTTGCATCGGCCAAAAAATCTGCCATACCATCGACACCAATGAATACCATGCCGCGCCGAGTAATAATAACGTTGGTTGAGTCCAAATATCGGTGCTGATATGAATGCCTAGCATGGTATAAATGGCAATTAATAACGAACCGAATGCAATACTGGCATAACGTGGACCAATCGCCCCCAACATGATAAAACCAAAGGTACTGGTAAATAGGCCAAGTGCAAATAATAGTGGGAATGGGAATAAGATTTCGATTGAAAAAGAAGCAATCGCAAAGCAAATAAAGGTGAGGAAGAGGGCCTTGAGCCGTCCTGTGAAACTGTCGTCGGTTTCAGCCAGTGCAGCAGCAATAACACCTAGAATCAGCGGGGTTATTTCGTGATTAAATTGATAATACCAACAAGGCAAAACGACCCCAAGTAGGGCAATTAAAATTCTTACGCAATAATTAATGGTTTTATTTGACCAGTAATGGCGAAATTGACCCAATGAATACATCATATAAATGCTAATAACCTTAACGATATTAATAGCTTTGAGTATAGCGCTTTCAACATGGAAACCCTAGTGCATTATCGCTGTAACAGTGTGTGAAATAGGGAAGTTTTTAACAATTCTGTCGCGCTTACTGGTATTATTTGCCGGTAAAGTGATTAGAGCTGACGGTCAGAACGCCCGATGTCGACCAAGTAAAAGGAAAAAGCCCCATGTTTTTAAGCGCGAGTCGTATGGCTCAATTCTTTATTCAAAATGAATATCATCAAGTGGAATTAAAGGATCAGTGCGTGACCTTGTCATCGCAACTGGATGAAATTCAGATCCCGTTTGGTGCATGGAATGGCGATATCACGGTCGAGCATGGTTTGAAGTGGGGCAATTTATACTTCCATGCTCATGTGGAAGATGATGAACAACTGCAATGGTTAGTACAAGGGCTGCCTTGGAAAGACTGCCAACGTTTCGCGCAATATGCGGTTCATCAGTATCGAGATTGGCAAAAAGATCAAAATGATTCGTTAGCCGAGCTATTACCGAATTGGCTTAAACAACTGCAAGAGTTAGTCAATCAACCCAGCTATCTCACTCATTCAGCGTTGCATCATTGGATCAATAATATTAGTGAAGATTTAAGCAAAAAAGAATTAGAAATTGCTGATATTATTCATTTATTCCCCAACGCGGATGAGAAAGAACAGCGCGAATCTTTGTCGTCTGGCATGTTATTGATGAGCGGTTTAAAGCGTTGGTTAACTTATCCAGAACGCTCACTCGAACAACGCAATAAGGTGTGGTTGCAAAATCAAACCAGTGAATGGGCTGATTTTTTCAATCAATGCGAACGCTCGCCGCTCAATGCTTCGCAACAAAAAGCGGTGTTATTGGATGATGACCATACCTTAGTTTTAGCCGGTGCGGGTTCGGGTAAAACCAGTGTCTTAACTGCGAAAGTCGGCTATTTACTGAAAAGTAAGCAAGCGACGGCCGAGCAGATTTTAATGGTGGCATTTGGTCGAGAAGCGGCCAAAGAAATGAAACAACGCTTAACCGATAAATGGGGTGAGGCGGCAAGCGCTATTCAAGTGAGCACTTTTCATCAGCTAGGGTTGAATATAATTAAGTCGGTTGAAGGGGGGAATGTTGAGGTTTCATCACTGGCCACAACGCCAGCGCAAAAAAGTGCTTGGTTCTCACATTGGCTTAAAATGCATTGGATGACAGAAACTAATTTTAAACGTTGGCAGAAACATTTAGCTGAATGGCCCATCGCCTTTTTACAAGGTGATGTTGAATTAGGCTCACATGTTGAAAATCCAAAACTATTGGCGTGGGTAGAGCAACAAGTCGATCAACTGTCGAGTTTGCAAAAAACCAAAAAACAACTGCAACAACAATTGGTTGATCATGACGACTACCCAAGGTTAAGCAGCGAATTAATGCTGGCGTGGCCGGCGTATCAAGCATGGCAAAAAATGTTAAAAGACGAGCAACAAATCGACTTTAACAGCATGATATTTAAAGCGACACAATACATCAAGCAAGGCAAGTTCATCCCAACTTGGCGCTATTTAATGGTGGATGAATACCAAGATATTTCACCAAGTCGCTTAGAGTTGCTGGATATGATCTGCCAAAAATCGCACACCAAAGTGCCGTTAGTACAAACCAGTTTAACCCAACCATGTGCATTGTTTGCCGTGGGGGATGATTGGCAGGCAATTTATCGCTTTGCAGGCGCGGATGTCACATTAATTACAGGTTTTAAAAATCGTTTCCCGCATGCACAAATTGAAACATTGGACACCACCTATCGCTTTAATAATCAAATTGGTGAGGTAGCCAATCGCTTTGTGCAATCGAACCCATATCAGATCAAGAAAGAGCTTAATAGCCATAAGCATCAAAAACAAAGAGCCGTCAATATCGCGCCTATGCATCATCTTGAAGGTATATTAGATGGGCTTAACGTGAAGCAAACCACCAAGCGTAAAACCGTGCTAATTTTAGGTCGAAACCGTTACCATGAACCTAAAGACTTGAGTAAGTTACAAAAACAACACCTGCATTTAGATATTCAGTTTAAAACTTGCCACGCCAGTAAAGGGCAAGAAGCGGATTATGTGATCATCGTATCAACCGATGATGGGCAACTGCCAGCCATCGAACGTCAACAGCATTTACATGATGCTTTATTGATGGGGCGCGATAAATTCCCATTTGCCGAAGAGCGCCGTTTATTTTATGTCGCCATGACCCGTGCCAAAGAAAAACTGTGGATCTTACATAACGCCAAACCATCGGTGTTTATCGAAGAATTAAAAGCAGGGCGCTACCCGATCAATATTAAAAAGCGTTGATGGTTGAGGAGCACGCTTTAGAGTTGAGTGTTTGTTACTTTTCCGCAGTTCAAAAACAAAAATGGCTTGGTTAGATTTCTCTAATGAAGTGACCCCTTAAAGTTGGACATTTCTGTTATGCGGCTTCCAAGGCCTGATTTCGGTATTCTACCGGAGTCAGGCCTTTTAATTTGACCTTAATTCGATCGTTATTGTAATAATCAATATATTC